>JBMTVV010000407.1:0-2013 GCA_049451755.1 Bdellovibrionota bacterium | reverse complement strand
TTTATATTAATATGCCTTCTCTGAAACAATCAAAAATTGAACGACTTGAGAATCGAGGTATCCGGATTGAATGGCCGGAGGTGTATAGTAGCATTTTGTTACCTGTAGAACTCTTACGAAGTAACTGCCCTTGCGCACTCTGTCGTGAGATGCGCGGCGAGGGTAATCATGATACTCCCCTCACTCCAAAGAAAAGCGTCTCCCGACTGCAAGTCATATCACACTCCCGAGATGAAGAACTAAACCTTCAAAGAATTTGGTCGATAGGAAACTATGCAATTGGAATCCAGTGGGGAGATGGACATGACGACGGAATTTATACCTTTGCACTACTTCGAGAGCTGACAGAAAAAGCAAAGGATGGACCGAAAACAAGGGAACAAGAAGATAAATAAACCATCGTAACAGTACGTCTTAACTACAGCCGTACTATCCTCTTCTTACGGTGGACAACAACAGCTGCTGCCGGTTTGCTGCCACTCCATTTACCGAAGATTCTGAATGAGAAAAACGACATCTCTGCCGAAAACCCCGATTTTCACAAGGCTTGGTGCCAAGAAAATATGCCCCAGAGCTACATAGCTACCATAGCTACACGATAGAACAGCGGCCAGCTCTTGGTTCTAGCTATCATCCTCGGATACTAGTGGCTCTCCAGGTTTTGGGGCCTCCTTAAGACGACGGACGATCCTACCCTTTGAGAGATCATACGGCGAAATCTCAACAATAACATGATCTCCTGGAAGGACGCGGATATAGTATCGCCTCATCTTACCAGCAAGATACGCTAATAACTCATGGCCGTTATCACACTCCACCCGAAAAGTAGTATTTGGAAAGCACTCTTTTATCACTCCGTGCATTTCTATCGCATCTTTTCCCATAGTTCTCCGTTCCCGTGTCTACTGTTTTTCCTGTCTAGGCATCCTCACCTCTGATGATTAGGCGACACCACCAATATTTCGATACTTACCATACCGGGCGTCAAGCAGCTCCCCTACACTCATCTTGCTAAGGTCTTCAAGCTGCCTTCTTAACGCCTCTCCCAGCTTATCTGCTGCTTCTTTATGATTCCAGTGTGCTCCACCAAGAGGCTCAGCCACTACTTCATCAACGATCCCAAATGCTTTGAGTCTATCTGATGTTACCTGCAACGCATCCGCTGCAGTAGCGACCATTTGTGAGGCATCATCACCCTTCGCATGCCACAGAATAGAAGCGCAGCCCTCTGGAGTAATCACCGAATAACAAGCGTACTCAAGCATAAGGATGCGGTCAGAGACTCCTAGGGCCAGTGCACCACCACTACCACCCTCTCCTATCACGACACTCACAACTGGTGTAGTGAGCTCAGAGAGCTCCTGCAGATTACGAGCAATTGCCTCACTCTGCCCACGTTCTTCAGCCTCGATACCCGGGTATGCTCCCTGTGTATCAATAAACGTAATGACTGGCAGACCAAACTTTTCAGCTAAGCGGAATAACCGAAGCGCCTTGCGATATCCTTCTGGTTGAGGCATGCCGAAGTTTCTTTTTAATCGCTCTTGCATGCCCCTTCCACGCTCATGACCCACAACCATTACAGGCAGCTCACCAAGTAAAGCTGTTCCGCCCACAATAGCAGGGTCATCACGAAAGGCTCTATCTCCATGCAGCTCTTTGAAGTTTGAAAAAATGTACCGTATGTAATCTAAGGTAAAAGGTCGATCGAAGTGCCGTGATAATTGGACCCGTTGAAATGCAGAGAGTCGAGAGTAGGTATCTTTCCTCACTCGATCTGCTTTCGCTTGTAGCTTCTCAAACTGCTCAGTTTTCGATGGATCTCCTGCCGCGATCTCATCCTTCAGCGCGTCAAGTTGAATTTCTAATTCAAGAAGCCCTCGCTCGAACTCAAGGGGATGTTCAATAATAGTCATGCTACAACTCTTAGCTTATTCATCCAATTACGTCGTCTCCGTTCACTTTTTGAGAGGGTTTGTCTCAATAAGACTAGGTAACAATGAAACATACGCC
>JBMTVV010000406.1:0-2014 GCA_049451755.1 Bdellovibrionota bacterium | reverse complement strand
GAATGGTCAAGCGCGGCCGCGCTTGACCATTCGTATTGTGTGGTCTCTTGAACAATCGCTGCTTCAACAGGATTTCTTTCGATATATCGTAGGGTTATCCAGAAGAACTCCTCATCTACTGGCGCAGAATAGAACTTTTCTTGCCATGCATGCCCCGTCCATCCGTTCGTAGCATTGAAGTATTCGGCATAACGACGATGAGTGAGTTGAAACGTCCATCGAAGTGAATCATGAGCAAGAGGAACGAGGAGATGATGAACATGATTCGTCATGAGGCAATAAGCCACGATCAAGCATCCATACCGATCGGCGTATTGCCGTAAAAGTTCAAGGTATATCTTATAGTCTTGAGGCTTTTGGAAAACAGCTCTGCGACGTACTCCGCGCTGGGTTACATGGTGCGGTATTCCTGGAAGCACTAAACGCTTTCTTCGTGACATCAAGTACTAATCGACTTGAATCTGCTTTTGTTGCTCCCTTATCTCTTTTGCTGGAAAAGTCGCTTAGTCGTGACTGGTACACTTTAATTGAGCGTGTGTGCTGCACGATCAAGGACGGTTTTGAGCTCTTTTCGCTCTTGGAGCCATCTCCCAATGATGTGTCGGAAGGGAGAGGCGGGTGATGTAGTCACTTCAGCGAAGACTCTGCAGTTATCAAGGATGGAGTCGAGACGACAACACTCAAAGTCAATTCCCCGTTCTCGATAGTTACTAAGCTCACGCAGTACCGGAGTTAGACTTTGAGCGAGGTCATCGTCATCGCTCTTCTCTAGCGCTGCACAAAGAGCCTTGCCGTGCTTACTTGAAATTACCGAGAGCCCTTTTTCAAACTGTGCTACCAGCTTCTCTACGACAGGACCGCTTTCTTTTCGAAAAGGCGTTGTCGCTTGCAATAGAGACAACGAAAAAACAAACGAATCGCTCCCAATAGTTGCGCGTAAAACAGCGAGCGCAACTTTCGGTTGTACCGTTTCAGCCTCAGAAATCTTCTGAATCTGCCGCCCCGCTGCCACAAACTCTCCTTCAAGGGCTGTGAGTTCATTTGCATACTGAGAGGCAACTTCTTGCGGTCTTAGAATGGCATGTCGCACTCCCTTCTCGTTGCCAAAGCTTGGTCCAACGTAGGTGCTCTTGATAGCGTTAAATGGATTGATAACGGTTGGCTTTGGAGCGCTAGTCGTTGATAAGTCCGTTGCTGGATTCTCTCTCGCCAGATTTTCCGATGAGTGCTGATTCGTGTTCATAAGAGGGTACTCTAAACGAGTGACCAGGCTAAACAAGAAAAAGTTTTATTGACTCTTTGAGGCCCTCGGGTCGCTGATGAGTAAGCACAAACGCAGCGAGCCGTTCTCGACTGAAGATAAAGAGGTCGCTCATTGAGCCCTACCTCTTCCCGTTAGCTGTCAGCCCGAATTCTTGTAAACCCCTGATATAAAGAGGATATTGCACGATTTTTTGTTTCTGCTACAAAAAGGGAGTGCGTACACAATCGTCTTCGATTCCACTACTCGCCTACCATAGAGGTCGTCACGGCCAAATGCCAGACGGGTCCCTTATTGCAGAGAACTCGCTAGCGTCTTTTACCCGAGCAATACAAGAGGGAGCACAGATTATTGAGCTTGATGTCGAGCGCGGACTCGCTGTGTGTCATGGCCCAGAAATTTCACCTGAGGCGCCACATCTGAGTGAGGTGCTCGATGTGGTTTCAGGCCAGTGCCGACTGAATATTGAAATAAAGTCTCCGCTCGTAACTTCTGACGTGTGCGATCTCCTCGAAGATGCCCTGGCGACGAATCGCTGGAGCCCCGATCACTTTATTCTTTCCTCCTTTGACCATGGCGTCTTACTTCAATACAGGAAGCGATTGCCGATGGTTCAGATCGGAGCCCTCGTTGATGCCGTTGTATTGCCTGAGTATATCGATCTGCTCGCATTAAAGGGGGTCAACAACATACACACCCACTGGCATTCAGCGCTCATGGATTTTGAGAGTGGTCAGGAGATGATCGCTGCTG
>JBMTVV010000405.1:0-1971 GCA_049451755.1 Bdellovibrionota bacterium | reverse complement strand
CGAACGAGAGGCAAAGCGATTCGATAACGTGCGATACCTTGTGCAAGGTACGTTATATCCAGATGTTATCGAGAGTGTCTCACCAAATGGAGGTCCCTCGGTAACGATTAAAAGCCACCATAATGTGGGTGGGCTTCCTGAGAAGATGAACCTTCAGCTTATTGAGCCGCTTCGTGACCTCTTCAAGGACGAGGTGCGTCGGTTTGGCGAAGAGCTGGAGATTCCCTCAGAACTCTTGTGGAGACAACCATTTCCAGGGCCTGGACTCGCAGTCCGTGTGCTTGGACCAGTCAGTGAAGACAGGCTCTCTGTCCTTCGTGAAGCCGATGCAATCTATATCGATGAGATTCGGTCGGCGGGGCTTTATAATGAGATCTGGCAGGCCTTTGCTGTCCTTTTACCGATACAAAGCGTTGGGGTCATGGGGGATGAGAGAACGTATGAGAACGTACTGGCACTCCGTGCGGTCACCTCGCAAGACGGTATGACAGCAGACTGGTACTACATGCCGCAAGACGTCCTTAAACGCATGAGCAATCGAATCATCAACGAAGTGAAGGGTATTAATCGCGTCGTTATGGATGTCTCGAGTAAGCCACCAGCAACGATTGAGTGGGAATAGTTTTTCCCGTCATCTGTCTCTCTATACCTAATTACTTATGGTCTTCTGGAGGCGACTCGAAGCAGTAGTGATTCCAAATAGCAACTCTCTCAGGGGTCTTCTCACTACCATCCGGAAGGGTGTCTTCACGCATGTAGTATATATTAAACGTCATTAACTGTTCATCCTCAGCGTGAGATGAGTTCCAGCTCCGACAGAGATATCGACCGAAGTAGAGGCGATGCGGGGCGTTTTCGACTGACCATAGGTTCATCATGTACTTACGCCACCGCTGAGTAGGATACATGCTGGACACTGATGAAGGTTTTTCATACGAGACGGAGAGCTCCGGACGCCAGACATTGACTACTTGATTATTTCGAAGCTTTCCCTCGATGACATACCATCCATCATCGGTCATAGGATATGGGGAGAACATATTCCAGCGCTGATCGATTCGAAGGGTACGAGCATACCAGTTCATCGAGTATGGAAAATAACGTTGCATCACCTCCGGAGACAACTCACGAACATTCCAGAGGCTAACATACAAGAGCGTAAAGAGAATGAAGCCATTTTTCGCAGTCCTTATTGCCACGGAGGGGCGTTTGGCGCGGGGACATTTGATTTCTAAACATGAAAAACGTAATAACCCCTCAGGAAGTAATCTCTTAAAAAAAAGAGAGAGCTTCGATACAAGGTAGGCTACCCATCGTGATTCCCAAAAGAGCGACGGTATTACCGCTATCCACGCCGCAGCACATATCCACGGGAATAAGCCGAGATTCATGGTCAGTTGTAAGCCAAGCAGGTGAAACCCTATCAGGAGAAGGCTCGCGAAGAGCCTTATTTGCGGCGTAAAGAAAGGTGTGAGTAACGCAAAGACAGCAAACCACTCAAG
The DNA here is from genome assembly GCA_049451755.1 of Bdellovibrionota bacterium. Taxonomy (GTDB): domain Bacteria; phylum Bdellovibrionota_C; class UBA2361; order UBA2361; family RFPC01; genus RFPC01. Next base: position 469 of record JBMTVV010000405.1, on the reverse strand, counting down.
AAAGACTGTTGCCATTGTAGCGATACGTAAGAACTCTGGATACTGGAGTAGAAAGTAACCAAATGGCTTCGTGAAATGATCAATACGAAGCGCCTGTTGAACGGCGGTGAAGTTTTCGTACCAAACCGAATCTCGCTTAAAGAGCATCGTAAAGAGATAAACACTTGCAATTTGAAGAACGAGAGCAATAGAGGGCAGCGGTGGAGCCTCATGCTGTGGAGGCTTCTCTCGATTTCTCTGATTATCGATTGAAAACCGAGCACCAAGCGGTAAAAACATTGCCCAGAAGAGAAGGACCCGCAGAAAATCATCGCCTCCTTGTAGTACCATTGGATTTCGTGTGTGAAGCGAGATGAGAAATATCCAGCTAATCACTGTCGAAAGACGGGTGTAAAAACCAAAGAGCAAGAAAAAGGCAAAACAAAAGGCAGTAGCAAATAAGAATCCTTGAAAGAAAACATTTCCATTC
>JBMTVV010000404.1:0-2031 GCA_049451755.1 Bdellovibrionota bacterium | reverse complement strand
AAAGTAGACTTTGGTTCCCAAATACGCTCTTACGTGATGCAGCCGTATCAGATGGTGAAGGATTTACGGACGAATTACGAGTCCTCAAACGTCGATGACATCCTCGATGGAGAGATCGATGAGTTTATCGAGGCCTATCTTCTCAACGGGGAGTCCGGGTAAGTAACGGCTCGTAAGACCACATCCATATGACAAAAATGAGTTTCTACTCAGGTAGTTACCTCACCTCCTTAAGACGCTACGCTCAATCTCTCATTTTTTTGCTTAGCATTCTGAATCAGAGAACACTGGTAGCGCGAACATTGAGAGAGCGTGCTTCGCGAATTAAGACTCTCCGCTAGCCTCCTATTTAGAAGAAGGATGAAAGCGACGGGCAAAAAACGCAGCAAAGAGGTGATGTGTGCTAGAAAATCCCATAAATGAAAATAACTCTACAGGTGAGGAACCAGAGAGCACACCTCCACACGACTCAAAACAGTCACCGAATACGTCGTCACAAAAAAGTTCCAACAGACCGCAAGCAGCACGCTCGAATCCGATAGAGCTGTCTCAAATCAACTCCTTGGAATCACCGATAACAGAAACAGCACATTTTATCGATATCGGCGAGCTCACCGAGAACCAAGGGCGCCGCGAGTCTCTGCTGAAGGTGGCTCTGAGTGGAAATGGTCATCATAGCTTCTCTGACGGAGCAGGAATTACCTATCACGACCTAGAACAATTTCAATGGAATGGCGGCGTCCTCGGAATACTAAATCTGAATCGTGAAGAGGCTGTGACAAAGGGAGAACGTTGGCTTCCCTACAAACAGATGGAGGAGTTTCACTTTGCAACATCAACCTTCGCTGTCCCCCGTCAAAACCCGGCGCGCGTAGCGTACATCATTGCTGAAGAGCTCGACCAAGCGCGAAAACACGGGAACATCGAAAAAATGCAAGAAATTGTTTCTCGCGTTTCACAAAAAGCCTTCGAAAAGCTGTGTGAGAACTATGGCGTCGACTTAAAAGATACCGAAGTGCTCTTTGATGACAATGCTTCCACTGCGCTGTACCAATATCTCGGACAGATATACGGGAAACAAAAGGAATGTATTCTCAATCCAGGAAATGGAATTCTCACATTCTTTGATACCGGCAGAGTTATTCCCATAACTATTATGGGCAACAATCCTGAAAGTCAGAAATTCAACTTCAAGCCTGCTATTGATGTTTTTAATAATGCCCAATACGCAGAATCCGTTACAGAATTAGGAGATAATCTATTTCCACACCTCCTCTCCCACTACAATAATGGGAGATACATCTCAGACCAGGAAATTCTTAAGAATATAACCGACAAGATGGAGGGCATCTCAAACGAGCCGATTCCCCGCATTTTCATTATTCCAACTGTGACAAGACTTGGTCGCCGACTTCCTTTTGTTGAGATATCAATCGCGATCCGAGAGCACGCCGAAACACTGAACGAACTTGCAATAAAAAAGAGCCTTCCCAGACCATATGAGAAGCCGCCCGTCATTATTCTTGACGACTGCCAAGGGCTTGGAAGAGTACGAGAAAAGCGATATCTCACTGGAAGAGACGAGAGTGGAATTAAAGAAAGTGAGATTCAATCAGTCTGGGATTACGCAGATGGCATTATGCTTACTGGCGCAAAAGTCCTTGGAGCACTCATGGGCTCTGGCGCAATGCTCATGAAAAAGGAACATTTCAAGCAGCATGCAACACCCTTTGAAGATGCGGTAGCACAACCAAGGGCACGAAAGTTTTCTTTTTACTCAACGGACGCAAGTAGAGTATATGAGTACAATCTTCATGCTCCAGGCGTTGCACAATCTCCAGAAATAGCCTCGCTGAGCATAGCGCTCGAAGAGCTGCCGAATCTTGACCACTTTCACCTCAAAATCGACTCACGGCTTAAAGAGCTGCGTCAGGATATTCTTACTGGTCTTTCAGAGATACCCCACATGCATATTCTCGAACCCAAACAGCCGAAAGATATGACTTTCATTTCAACCATTATTAGCTTTCA
>JBMTVV010000403.1:0-2061 GCA_049451755.1 Bdellovibrionota bacterium | reverse complement strand
CCATAAGACGACCAGTATCCACAGTAAGTAATTATCAGCGGAGCGGGTATGGAGATGGTCTGGTTTTATAATCCATCTGCGATGAGCTGCTAGGCCACATCCGACTATCACTCCGAAGCCGAAGATATCAGAGAGGAGAGTGACGGCGAGATAAAAGTCCCCACGATAGATGCGAATTCCAAGATCGTGATCGATGAGCACCATCGTTGTTGTAAAAAGGAGCACAAAGAAGCCAAAGTAAATCAGGGTATGAAAGGCTCCAACCCCCTTCTTTCTCACTACCTTTTTTTGTAAAAAGGCCTGAGTAAAGAGACTCCGGAACCGTGCGGGGAAGTTTTGTTGATACTCGTCGTCAGCCGTACCAGAGAGAATGAGTTCAAGGTGTCGTAGAAGACCTATTCCCGCGATGATAAGTGATAGGGTCATGAATGCATACATTGCTACCGTATTGGGCAAGCTACTTACATTCCACATGATTTCACGAGTTGGGGTCATAAGAGCTCCAGATTTTAGAGTTCAAGGCAAAAGCGTCGCCGTTTCCAAAGGGGGTCAATACCTGACTGTATGTTGACAGCATCGTATCTTCATAAGATCATTATGAAATAGTTGTGAGGGTCTTGGAAGACAGAGTTTTCGCACAGTACTGTCAGTTCCCAAGCCTGCTATGAAACAGAGCGATTGTTGTCTACCATTGGTAAGATGGCTTCAGCATGATCCCGTTCTGCATTAAGACTGTGCTGCATTAAGACGGTGCTGCATTAAGAGGGTGCTGGTGCAGAGCTGGGTTAGAGTCCTGGGGTCGTGTGAGGCTTACCAGCGCTGCTCTCGGCAGGGAAGAGTGCATCAGGGAACAGTGAGTTATCCCAAGGAGTTTATGAAAAAGAAACGAAAAATTTCATTGTCAAAAGAGGATCCGGACCCAGAGCCCGGTAACCTGACTCTCACCCCGCCTTGGTTCATTCGTAAATACTCTAGCATTGTCTGTAATTACTCCCGTGCTGAATGCATGAGGCTTCTCTGTCCTTCCAAATGCGAGCGGGGGAGCCTCATATGAGTCTTTTCTATTTTTTCGCCCTTGCTATTTCTATCTGTGGCTACGGGTTCTTCGTTCTCTTTAAGTTGTCTGTCAGCAGAGCCTCTCTTTCCGTGGTTGAGCGGTTTCAAGAGGAAGGTGTCTGGGGGTCTCGCTTGGCCCTGAGAATTCTTACTAATGCCGATAAGCACATCCTTGCTGCACACATAGGCCGCTTTCTCTGTACTCTCGGATCGGGAGTGTGGCTGCTTTTGATATCGAAGAGTTGGCTGTCTGTTGTATCAGCTGAAGGGATTACTTCCTTGCACGGTATTTCCTCGCTGGGACTTTTCGTCCTCTTTGTCCTATTTATCACCTTCGTGACGGTTCTGTTTGCCCAGGTATTAGGTGCTGTGGGGATGGTTTCGCCGGAGAAAGTACTACTATCGCTTGGATGGTTGGGAGAAGCATTCACTGCGGTATTACGCCCATTACAGGTTCCTATTCAACTCATGCTTCAATTCGTTGAGCGTTCGGGGCAGATTAATTCAATTCCATCGGCACGCGAGATTACGCTCTCTGCCGAAGACCTCGAGTCTGTCATTGAGCATAGCACGCAAGCTGGAGCTCTTGATGATTCTGAATCCGAGCTCTTATATGGTGCACTTCGATTGTCAGAGATCCGTGCGTGCGAAATTATGACTCCCCGTGCCGACATCGTATCTATCGGTGCCGAGACAAGTCTCGATGAGTTGCGCCGGATTCTCTCTGAAGCAGGGTTCTCCCGGGTTCTCGTGACGGGAGATCATCTTGATGACGTACGGGGTATGTTGTTAGCAAAGGATCTCATGTCCCTGATTGGATGTGAAGTAGAGAACTTTTCGATAGTTCCTTACATTCGTCAGGTTGCTTTCGTCGACGGGGAGCTTAGAGGTGATGATGTCCTCAAGCGGCTTCGCGCCTCACAAGCGCACCTTGCGGTGGTGCTTGACGAGCATGGTGGAGTTGATGGAATTAAACCTAAAGTCATCATTTTGATGATTGGAAAT
>JBMTVV010000402.1:0-2075 GCA_049451755.1 Bdellovibrionota bacterium | reverse complement strand
GTTTGACTATTTGCATGTGGTCTCCTCAATAAATGTTGGCAGGTCGGTATCTTAACGTCTCTACCGAGTGGGTAAAGGGTGAGGAGCATGGTTTTTGTGAAAAGAGCGCCCCTACAACCGATGAATTACTGCTCGTTGTTGCTTTATGGCTTTGAGTTAACTCGAAAGAGAGCTCTCCGATACACCGCTATGACGAGGGTAGAGTTCATGAGAAGGAGGTAGCCCTGAAAAGCGGTGTTCTCGAGGGTGAACTCGGGAATAGCAGGTATCGCAAGTATAACACCAACGAGAGCCGCTAGATATGCTATAGCGGTTTCAGTCTCTGGATGTTGCCATGATTTCTTGATGGTGGGATATGACGCAAAGCCATCACCGGCCACGGCGAGTATCAAGGCGAGATGTGGCTGGTCGATGACTAGCCAAGCGATGAGAGCGAAGAGGGAGAGTATCCCACAGATGTAGTCGAAGGGTCTAAGTTTCCAGTAGCTCTCTGGGTTTAAGAAAGAAGCGCAGAAGATAAGAAGTGGCAGGACCCCGGCAAGAAGAACAGGAACTAGCGCCCAGAGATCCGCGTGAGCCTCAATAGCGGCTCCTACGCCAATTAAGGGGGTTACGCCCCACATGAGATAAGAAATGCGATTGGGTTTTGTGCGACCAGCCAAGGTGTCACGCAAGTAAGCATACGAACCCAACGCGTACGCAAGCGCACCAATGAGAGTAAGAACATGCTCAAAAGGAAGAATGGACATCATAAGACTGTAGTGATTGCCTCTATGAATGTCGAGCGTGATGAGGTTTTAGGGCATGGACGGTTTGTGTGAAAGTTGCTTGAGAAGATGCTCAACCTCCTCTACTGAGTAATGAGGTTTCCCAACCCCCTATTCAGGTGCCCCCCTAAAGTTCTTTCTATTCTTTGAAAACTCTTCCCAATGTGGGTGAGGGGAAAGGGAGAAGGAAATAGGGGTAGAGGAAATGTAAAATCGCGACTGAATTTAGTTAACTCGCGTTGGAAAGCTTCCCCGTGAGGCGTCGATCATGTTTGCCACCCATTTCGTCATTGAATTATTCATCGAGCCATCGGTATCCCAGGCGTAGGAGGGTGCAGCCCACACGTTGCCCTCATAGTTAGCGAAGCTAGTTGGCTGTGCCTCGAATCCGAAACCGAAGAGACGATTATCCCTCACCATTTCTAGCACAACTGACTCGTCAAATAATCCGTGAACGACACTAACGAGGAGGGATGTCGGCTTCATAGATCGAAGTAGGTTCGTCGTCACGATGTTTCGAGCTTCTTCGTTATCGACGAGAGTTGGGAAGATGACATCTGCATTAGCAAATAGGCTCTGAAGATCCGAATGCGTATAAGGCACGGTCTTAGGAGAATTGGACCAATACAATACTTTCATACCCAGCCCAGCGCATCGTCTGGCGATGGCAGTGCCTATATTCCCTAGTCCAATAATGCCAGCCGTTTTCCCATGCAGTTCAACGCCGCGGTACTTCATGAAATCTCTGTCAAAATCAAGTGGGAATCCATCTTTGATTAGCCTAGGCACTTGGCGTGCGAGGTTCATCATCATCGTTATCGCCCATTCAGCAACTGCTTCCGTTGAAAAATTTCGGATGTTGCAGATCGGAATGTTATGAGCATCGGCATGTTTTCGATCGATCCACGAAAACGAGGATGCTGCACCTAATATCGCCTTGAGATTCGGAATTTCTTTGTAGTCGTCCGATGAAAGGTTCCAACTGACATAATCAGGATTAACTGCCAGGATTCGCGCGTCGCTTCCGTCAAAAAGTCGTTTACAAGCGGCTATCGGCGCTATCTCTTCGGTGATAACAGGTTCGATGCCCGCGCTATGGAGGTTGCTGAGCAGTTCATTTGTTACAAGCTTGTTCCAGATCGGATCGAAAATGAATGCTTTCATAGTGAACGTACGCTACCTTGCAGCGGTTTACTAGTAAATAGAAATGTTCGTCTTCGCGACTCCCTAAAGCACCTTCCCTCAGGGGGGTCGGGTAAAGGCTACGGCTCCGAGGAGCCATTGTAGCTTCATATCGTTAGCTGTCAC
>JBMTVV010000401.1:0-2080 GCA_049451755.1 Bdellovibrionota bacterium | reverse complement strand
GTTATAAGATGCGCCACCCCACAGCATAGCACTAGTCGTCATAAGACTCTTCTGCACGGCCCGCGTAATATCAGCGTGACATCCACCACATGCCTCGGGAGCCACCCGTAGATCTCCTGGATTCACGAAACGGACAAATTCAGCAGATTCCTTCAGTAAGTCAGTGTAGCCATTTTCTGGGTTCGCACTTGTCGGCCAATTCTCTGGGTGACGGGGCAATACGTGCGCTTGTCGCTTCCGCGCATCATACTCTACTGATTCTCGAGTAAGCCCTACTGCTCGTACGGTGGGGTCTCCTCCGTGACAATCTGCACACCCTATCACCACTGCTGGGTTCTCGTGCATGGTCAACGAATCACTCTTTATGTGACAGTCGCGGCATCCAAGGCTCGATGCTTCCATCTGCTCAAGGCTCATCCCAGGAAGGATCGGATGAAGCTCATCTGCATTGACACCCTGATGAGGCATACGGACGAGCCACAAGAAGACGAGCACTAAAATAGTTGTGCGTATCAGATACCTATCGTGCCCTAGTGCTCGTCTCTTCACCGCTTGCTAATACTCCAAAATGAGGTTTGTAAAAAAGCTATACAGGGTTGTGTCCCCATACAACTGCTTTAATCCATCTCCCGGTAAAAGCGCTGATGCACCGGTTCTGAGCTGGACGTTGTTGTTTAAAAATGGTCGGTACAGTAACCCCGCAGAGAGGTCATACCCTATCTCTCGGTCAACATTGCCCAACTGACGGGTCCGCTCAATTACTGCGGACTCATCAAACATGAGGTAACTTGCATTCGTTATTAACTTCGTTTGTTGGGTGAGCTCAACATCAACTCCCACATTCAGCAGGCGAAGCCCTGGATTGACATAGTTTGACTGCCCCTCTTCCTTTGTCGGACGAAGGTTCGGTAGCAAGCTACCAACGTTTACGAGAAATACTTCACCGCCCCCGACGAATGGCACTCCCTGCCGTTGCCAGAAAGAGAGGTCTCCCCCGGAAAAATTTGGGCGATCAAAGATTGCATCGAACCCCTCCGCTCGCGAGTCGAAGGGGTTATCATCGCCGGAAGCCCAAAAGAAGGAGCCTCGAAGACGCATCCAATCAAAATCATACGACAACTCCTGAGCAAGCATGAAGGCCCGAATATCCTGCTCGCGACCGGCAATTGGATTATGGGTTTCAGTTCCAAGGACATAGTAGAACGCACTTGTCGTATTGATTCGCCCAATGTGGCCGTCAGCATTGAGCCCCAAATAGGTCGAGCGAATATTTTTTGCTCTTTCATCCCCAATGGCTGCAGGTCGTACAAGGAGGTCGTTATCATTAAAATGCGGTGGTGAATCCCCCGCAGAATCTTCACGGTAGATAACGCTCGCTTGTACTTGATGGCCAAGTGTAAAGGCATCCTGCCGATACACGTTGAAGATATAGACATCTTCATGGCGACTCTCAAACTCATTGACGAATGTGTTCGTTTCCTTATTCAAACGGGGGAACCAGGCAAGGTTGTACTGCCACTTATTGTTATCCCAGTTTCCAAAAAAGCGAACTCCGGGCTGCTGGTCTGAGTATACGAAACCTCGAAAATCACTCGAGAACTCCTGAATCCCTGCCCGTACCGAGATAAAATCATATCGCTCACTGATATCCGCGATGTGGTAATCAACGAAAAATTCTAGGAGAGAAAGATCTCCTTGCGTTCTCTCTGTTCCCCGACTGGGGTCAACTTTGACCAAACCGGTCTCAGCCGCATCAACATCAGTGAGGCTAAATACTGGAGTGATTCTCAGCTCGAACTCCGGAGGCATGAAGACAGTATTTCCTCGAATGAGGGAAAACGAAGGAATCACCTGCTGCACTGCTAACGAGAAGTTTCCATTACCGAACGTATCAAGCGAGCCAGGATTTAAGGTGCTTGGCACTCCAACTGGAACAGGAATCTTAAATCGCTCAAAGGTCGTATTTGAAATGAGGCGTAACTCAGTAAACCACTCATGCCCTAGGCCTCCAAAGATAGGAACGTCACCCTTAAGCTCATTCTGGTTATATGGGTCGTACCACTTCACTGCATAAAACTGA
>JBMTVV010000400.1:0-2074 GCA_049451755.1 Bdellovibrionota bacterium | reverse complement strand
CATCTCGATCTGTCGAGTGCGCAAGAGAAATGAGGATACACTTTGCTCGCCGTCTTACCGCATGTACCGTATAGCCCGTAATGCGCCTCTTCAAAGTCTGAGGTGAGTACGGCTCTATCATTCGGGGCCAAGTTGCCTTTACTCCAACTATAGTCTTCCCAATGATTTCTTGTCGTAACGAAGATACGGTAGACTCTACTTCTGGCAGCTCAGGCATCAGTTGTTTCTCCTTACACAGAAAGGAAAAGGTACCGTCGCTATGGCCCCCCCTCCCTTTAAGCCAGTAGCTTGGCTTTTGGGAGCCAAACTACTGCGGGTTATTCCCGCCTTCTTTCGTAAGACGAAAAGAGCGCTGTGGGGAATCCAAGCAGAAAAAAACACCGCATGAGAGCTCAACCGAAGCAGCCCTCTGTTCGCCACAGAGACACAACGATCATTCAGAGAGGTAAGAGGGGGGAGCTCAACGTGAAGAAGCTCCCCTTTGCTCTTAGGCGGCTCCTTCAACCGCAGCTGCTGATGGTACAGCCGCTGCTTGTGCCTCTGCTGCTATCTCTTCAGCACTATGAACCTGATCTTCAATCACATCCGGCCAAAGAGCTATCAAGTTCAGCTCAGGGTCGGCATGAACAGAGAGTTCATCTCCAAACCGCTGGAAGCCGTACCGAACAGCACCTCCGTTATCACGAAGAAGATCTCTACAAGCCTTATCTTTGCCGCTGACCCATAGTTCTCGGTACTTTTCCAGCAGGCTAATGTCATCGAGAAGTTCGCGATCAATCATGGCAAGACAACGTGTATCGATAAACACTCGACCAAGATCTTCTTCGAGCTCTTCTTTTAGAGACTTTACCTCTACCTTCTCACCTTCTGGATGAATCACAATCGTAGAAGCAAAAGGGTCCCTCTCAATCCGATAGGTATCTGGTGGCAGAGATACTACCGCCCCTCCGTATTCTTTCACGAGTGCATCCTTTGCTTCTGGCTCTTCATCAAGAAGATCATTAAGGCGAGCAAGCACCTGCGAATTTGCCAACATAAACTGGTCTATGAGAACAAGCGAACCACTCTCTACCTGAATTCGCTCCCGTTGATTGCCACGCTCTGCTGTACCTGAGTTTCGATGACCTCTGCCACGACCTGGCCCCCGATTGCCACCGCTTTTCCTGTTATTCGAACGTCCCCCACGACCACCACCTGAGTTGCTTCTATTGTTGGAACCTCGTCTACGATTTCCACCACTTCTTTGGTTTTTTCCTCTCATTAGTTATTCCTTCTTTACTTACATTTGGATTCTACGTGCGGATTCACAATGCTCGTCCTGACGTTTGACTACTCCTCGCTGAAAACACTAAGTGAAGCACACAATTCGTTTCGCTCACGGAACTATTCTCCTGTTGTAATCAGCGAACGCATACGCGCTGGGCAGGGATTCCTATGTGCGTGCGAGTGAACATTCCGTATATTCAGAGGCCGTATTTTCAGAGTCGAATCTTCGTTTTATCCGTTATTGCTCAGTCGTTTTACTGCTCAGTCGTTTCGTTCATCGTAAAAACACAGAAACTCTTATGAGCTGGCTCAAGTGTATGTATTCCTTGAGTGGGACTTTAAAACCCCTCAATCTTTAGTTTTACCACATCATACAGTCTGGAAAAAAGGGGGGGCAACGATCTCGAGGATAAATTATTGTAATATTTTCGAGAGATTACACGGAGCGCCCCGTTTTTATATCAAATACTCGCACTTCAAGTGAAACAGTTAACCACCCATTAAGGGAATAGCATGAAGAGTCGATAGTTAGTCAATAGGTTCTAGCGAGGGAAAATACCGCGTCATGTTGATAAAATCTCAATCCGTTCAGGGTGAAACCGCCCTCATGTTCTCTTCAGAAATACTTTTTGATAAAGAATCCGTCACTCTATTCGCTCGCTATCATGATGAGCTGTCAGCTCATAGGGCAAAGAGAGTATGGGTAGAGACCTTTGAGAGTCACTTTTTACTAGAGGCAGATGGTGACTACCGGTTAGAGGTCGCTCGCGACGAGAGCGAGCTCGAGGTATTCTTCGTACTTCGATGT
>JBMTVV010000399.1:0-2116 GCA_049451755.1 Bdellovibrionota bacterium | reverse complement strand
GATTGAGATAGATGACGAATACAGAGATAGTGACGATAAGAAATATGGTGAGAATGCGAGTGATTTTTGAGAGCATACCGGTGGCCTTTGGAGGATACGGGTCAAGCGGACGATTCCATTCATTATATGAAGAGGCCATCCGGCTTTCAGTCACTATGAAAGAGGGGCAGGGGATTGTAAAGGGGGATGCTCTATCACTGCTGGGAATAGTCGTGGTGTACGGACATGTCCGCTCACGACAGCTGCTATTTCCTAAGAATGCTCATATCGTAATGGGCACCCGTAGGCGCGCTATGCTGCGGATGAACTCTTGTGGTGCTTAGCGCGAAGTCCCTTCGCATTGTGGGCAGCTTGTAGATGAATCGGGAGTTTCTTGGCCCTTACCCACAGCCCCTCAAGGTCGAATTGATCTCTCGTTGGTTCATAGAAAATATGTACCACGACATCGATACAATCGATGATGATCCAGTGACCTTCATCATATCCCTCTACGTAGTCTGGCTTAATGCCGTCTTTTGAGAGTGCTTCGAGAATTCTTTTTGCAAGCCCCTGAGTCTGTCGGTCGGATCGGCCACTCACGATAATGAAATAGTCTGCGATGTCGAATACATCATGAACATCGAGTAGAGAAAGCTCTCTTCCTTTCGCATCGAGGCACGCTTCGATGACGGCATTCACCGTATCAATGGTGTTCCTTTTCTGATTCGAAAGGCTCTCAGTCGCCTGCACTTCGACATGGCTTCTGAGTTTTCTGTTCATGTTCTTCATAGAGCATCGTCTCCTATACATGTACTCACATTCTCATTACTACACTGCAATTGACTCTCTGAGCACCCTCTCTTCACGTGATAGAGTCCTTCGGACCCCTGCGCGCGAAGAGCGTTCCTTCGGTGAGAAAGGTGAAGGGTAGCGATTTTCTGAGAACTTTCAAGCGATTTTGGTCGTAAATGAGGAGGGCCGGACAGACTTCGGGATTCTGCAAGGAAGGAACCACACATCTTCTGTGGGTTAAAAGTCAAATAGCCTCCTGCTTGATAGTGGGTGCATAGAATTATTTTCTTGTTGATTGCTTCGTGATGCGCGTGGCTTTGGCGCCACTGGCAATCTCTCGTGGGTGAAGATGAGGCGGTTTGAAGGTGGCGCTAGAGTCAGAGGGGATGAAACGGCAGCAAAAGTCGTATCGAAGTGATGCGCCCGTTGATGAATTGAGTGGTTTTGAATAGTGTCTCCTCTTTTACCTTCTATTATTCAGTATATGATGATGAAAGTCGGCTGAACAATCTGGTTTTGTGAGAGGCTCTCGAAAGACCAGCCTAACATATTGATGTACTTCACGATTATTACCGAGCGAGCATTCTCAAGGGGTGCGTTAAGTCAGTGAAGATTGCTCGCTCTGTTCGCTCTCAAGGAGGTGGCAGGTGTGTTGTAGACAGGCGTCAATACCTTCGCCCGAGGCGCTTGAGATGACGAAGTAGTCATCTCTTCCATTCGTCAGATGAACGAGTGTCTCTTCGAGTGGATAGTCCGGTGGCAGAATATCTTTCTTTGTAAATACGAGAACCCGCGGCTTCTGAAATACGAACTCAGAAAACTCCTTTAGCTCTGCTTCTATGGTGTAGATGTGTTCTTGTACTTCTTGCTCGCCGTTTTCGAGGAGGAGAGGGGAGAGATCGACGAGGTGTAGCAGGAGCTTGGTTCTCTCGATGTGTTTGAGGAATTGCAGTCCTAAACCTTTCCCAAGGTGAGCACCTTCTATCAATCCAGGGATATCTGCAAATACGCAGTTAACGTTTCCACGCAAAGCAACAATGCCCAACTGTGGTTCTTTTGTCGTAAAGGGATAGTCTCCAATGGCAGGCTTTGCCGATGAGACTCGGGAGAGAAAAGTCGATTTTCCTGCGTTGGGTAATCCGAGGAGCCCAACATCGGCAAGGAGTTTAAGGGAGAGTTTAAACTCTCCGACTTCACCTGGTGTTCCTGGCTGAGCATGGCGAGGTGCCTGGTTTGTTGGGCCTTTAAAAAAAGTATTGCCTTTTCCGCCTCGTCCGCCATGAGCAATGGTACTTCGCTGTTTGTCGGCCGAGAGGTCGGCTATGAGCTCTTCTGTTCCGTCTGG
>JBMTVV010000398.1:0-2133 GCA_049451755.1 Bdellovibrionota bacterium | reverse complement strand
GGCCTCCGACAATACAATCATTCCCCAGTGTCCCACCCCACAACCAACATCCAATATTTTATTGGCGTTTCTCAGGTTCCAGCGGGTCGCCATCAGAGAAAGAAAATCTGAATTCCACCAAAAGCTTCGCTGACGCCCAAAGTATTCGGCTGAGTGTAAATTTCGACTCACGTTAGACCTCTTTGAATTCATGGAACCTCCCCTTCGTTATTTATTTAGTTCACTAGGTGGAATAATTCGCGCAAAAGCTGCCGCACTTGAGTAAAAGCAGCCTCCTGGCGAGATACACATAGTCATCCTCTTACGAGGGGCCATAATAAAAACGAGGTACCAGCATTAAGCGGGTCCTCAATCAAACCAGGAGGCTACAATGGGACATTACTGTGGAATAGACCTAGGAAACAAGAGAACAACTGTGTGTATACTAGATAAGCAACGCAAAGTACTTAGAATGGTTGAAGTTAAGACGACCACTGAGGGTCTAAGGGAAGCGTTGTCTGGGTACCGCAAATTGACGTGTATCGTCGAGGCTACACCACTTGCCGAGTGGAGTGCCAAGACAGTTGAGGAGCTTAAGCACACGATAACAGTTGTCTGTCCTCGAAAAGCGAAGGTGGCGCTTGAGAGTCAAGGGGTACGCAAGAAGACCGACAAACGAGACGCTCGGGCACTAGCTGAGTTGTGCCGTAGTGGGTGGTACGAGGCAGTGCACCGAAAGAGCGAGGAAGCTAGGAATGAACGAAGCTACATGACGGCGCGTAAGCAGTTGGTTCAGGCAAGTACCGCTATGGCGAGCTCGATCCGAGGGATTCTTCGATCTCACGGTATAAAGCTCTCCGAGCGGGGAGACGGAGAGTCATTTCCAGATAGAGTACGGGAAGCGATGAGTCCGTTAGTAAAAAGTGTGCAAGCTGCGATTCAAGAGTTGCTTCAGTCGTGGGAGCTTCTTCACAGCCAGCAGCAACGTATGTACCGAACCCTTCACGACCAACTGAAGAGTGATCCTGTTGCCGAGCGCCTGATGACGATACCGAGCGTAGGACCAGCGACGGCAGCAGCGTTTATTGCCACTATAGACGACCCCAATCGGTTTTCGGAGGGAGCAAAGGTTGCGTCGTATCTCGGTCTTGTTCCCAGTGTGTATCAGTCGGGAGAAACCGAGTTTAGGGGCAGGATAACGAAGTCTGGAGACAATCTCTTGAGGTGGTTACTAGTCGAGGCTGCGCACAATATGCTGACCCGCTCGAAGACTGAGAGCTACCTACGTTCGTGGGGGCTAGAGCTTGTACAGAAAAAGGGAATTGGCAAGGCTCGAGTGGCAGTTGCTCGCAGACTTTGTATGTTGATGTGGACGTTGTGGAAAGAGGGTGGTGTGTTTCATGTTGAACCGATTAAGGATGCAGCATGATTCAACTACGCAAGTACCACTAAAAATTGTAAGGAGAACGTAGCGAAGAGGGAAGAAGCATCGGTTTCGTTGTGGGAGAGCTCGTTTGCGGGTTTGTGGCATGACCACGTGTGCTAGTGTGAGCCTCCTCTCCGATTCCATCGTGCGGCTATGACCGCGTACAGAAGCCTGAAGCAATCCCGACGGCTTCTTCCCTGTTTGCTACGATGTTAGTTAACGAAGGTTCATCGAAATGAGGTGCAAAATGTGAAATTTTGCCAGGATACTATTGCAGCGAATTACAGAAGCCCGGATATTTCATGAAGCCTGCTACTACGAGCCTCGATAATGCTGATTTTTCGGTTCGAAAATTGCCTCCCCCAAAAAAAAGCAACTGACAGATCGGAATGTATCTCGATACGATTCCGCCCTAAAAATCAATTTTCGAATTCGCCCTTTGGGCCGGAAAAATCAGCATTCTCGATGCTCTCGCTACGCAGTTTCATGAAGAATCCGGGCTAGCAGCTCACAATCCACCATCACCACTTATTAGCCTCTCGCACTTCCTCTAAAACTTGAAGGTACGATTGGTATCGCCACGCTGCTATTTCACCAGATGCGACCCCCTCTCGAACCGCACATGTCGCTTCTTTTACATGACTACAATCTCTAAACATACACCCTTGGGCATACTCACGTATCTCTGAAAAAGCGGACGCGACACTGTCTTCTGAAAGGTGCGAGAT
>JBMTVV010000397.1:0-2140 GCA_049451755.1 Bdellovibrionota bacterium | reverse complement strand
AATCAATGACTCATAGGTGGCGGATTCTCGTTGATTTGCCTCAACTTCTGAAAGCTTCGTTATATATTCTTCAATCCGCTCCCTCCTTAGCTCGGAATCTCTCGCCTGTTCGAGTGCATGAATATCTTCTAGGTTCCCTATTATGGATGACGAGCTTGACGAATATCCGACTCCGTTAATCGAGCACCTCAGTGCGGAAATATGTACATCGGATTCTCGATGAGATTGCGCTTCAATAACGTCCACTGGCAAACGTAGCGTACGCATTTCTTCTTGTGAGGAGCGAACTGGATAGTAAACCTGCCCAAAACCCTGATAAGGAATATCAACTGGCTTGAGAGAATGAAAAGCAAGGTAGCCCATTGTCTCCTGAATCTCTCTTGCATCCTCGAGGCCGTATACGATACCAACCCCCTCTAGCGAGCGAGCGAGCTTCACCATGTTTACAGGATAGTAACTCTCCCCACCGCCTTGGTGTACTTTTGCAACAGCAAACACGAGCAACTTGCGTTCTGGATCACACACTGCCTGTAGAAATTGGTCGGCATTACTGGCATGAACACGATGAGGTGAGGCCGTTACAGGAGAAATTCCTGAGAAAACATCCCACTTCTCATCTCGAAGTATGTCTCGCATAAATGCGGGAGTGCTTAGCTGCGGGTGCCACACTTCTCCATGAAAGTCGGGCGATATAACGTATTCATTCAGGACCTTAATTTTATAGTCGGTATCACTGAGCCGTGTAATTCCAATATTCGTCTCCCATGTCCGTGCTGGGAAACGTGAGTCTTGCTGGGAGAGTCTCAATGCCCAGTGAGAAGGAATATCCAGCTCAGCGTCTTTGTGAAAAGCACGTGTCTCTAATGAGGTATTGAGATAGCTAGCGGTGATTTTCTGCCCCGAGATGAAATCACCAAGGTCTATCGAAGCGCTAGACCCCAGCTTTTTCTCTACCCAGTTACAGAGCACCCCATAGAGCTCGGCTGGATGACTATCCTTTAATCGAATAGTGAGCTCGGTACCATAATTTGGTCGCCGGCCAATTCCAAGCCCAGTAGTTATACCAGAGTACCCAGAGTACGATCTCTGAGGCCGAGTCGGTAATATCTCGCTGCTCGGGTCTATTGAATTTGGAACGGGTGTACTTCCCCTCTCATGAATTCCGCTCATAAATGTGTTATACGTGTTTTGCAGCGCCAGTGTCCTCCACCTCATTCTCACACAAACAATTTTGCTGAAATTAATAGAATTTCGTATATGGAGCTTACCGAACCCGGCTGAGCATGAACCACAGCCCAAGATATCCCGGAATGCTGAGAAGGCAACACAGCTGCAGAGGGACTCCAAATCCGAGTAAGAGAGTTGCACATAGCAATGAGACAATTCCCCCAAGATCCCACCCACTCTCAGTAAGAAACTGAAAGGTAAGGATGTTAGTCGAGTCTTTACTTCTCTTGTAGACCATTGCATTCACATATGGCCCAAGAAAGGTAGTACCGACGGCGATAAGAAAATCCAAAGACACCGCCATGGGCACAGTAAGGGTGAGCAACCCTCGCCCCAAAATTGCTAGTAGAAGTAACGCGATACCAACTCTGACCTGCCGCATTCCCTTCCCTACATCAAACCGATGGCCAACAAAAAAGGTGCCTACAATCTGAAAGGCAATGGCAAGACTCACTACCCCGCCGAAACCATAGTTATTGCCTATATAAAGGAAGAGCGTTATTCGCCATAGAAAGTCACCTCCATAGGAGCTTATTGACGAAAAAAAATAGAGCCATCCTCCAGTAAGATCTTCGGAGAAAAGTTCTTTCGATGAAAAGGATGCCTCTTTCCCCTGATTAAAATGAAGCTATAAGAGAGGAAGGACGCCGAGGAGCGTTACGAGAGTAGCAATGAGAAATGTACTTTCGAACCCAAATAATTCGATACCACCTGCGGTTACAAGAGGTGCTATCATGCGGACCGCAGCAACACTTGCGTCGCGCCACGCAACTGACCGCCCCACTCGCATGCGGTCAAGCAGCCGTGCAAAACACACATGATAAAAAAGCCAATACAATGCGCTCGTGAGTGACTCAGAGATTAAGAGCACGACCAAGAGTAATGTCGGGCCTGTAACCATTCCATAAAGAAG
>JBMTVV010000396.1:0-2142 GCA_049451755.1 Bdellovibrionota bacterium | reverse complement strand
GACCACTGATAATTTCATTGCTAATCTCCCGTAACGACACAGGTTTTACCAAGCTCTCGTTAGAAAGTCCACTCTCAGCACGGTGGTGTGTTACCCCTTCAGCTCACTCTCTTTTTTAAGCCAATACTCGTAGAGCTCTCGGAGCGAGTCCCTCAACTCTCGTTTCGGAGCCCAGCCACATGCTTCGTGAATCTTCTCAAAGGAGCCCCTTACCTCAGGCACTTCCGCCGGTCGCATACGGGTCGAATCCTGCTGTATCTCTACGCTTACTCCACTCTCTTCAACGAGAATATCTAATATCTCTTGGATTGATGGGGCCTGCCCTGCACAAAGGTTGTAGCACCCCTCTTTGGCATTAAGTAGAGCCACATACCCATCAATAATGTCACGCACATCTGTGAAGTCTCGCTTCGCGTCCAAGTTACCAACAAGCAACTGTGCGGGTTGTTTTCCAAGTGCAATTCTCGCTAATTGCGACGCGAATGCTGCTGTTACAAACTTCTCTGATTGTCCCGGACCAAAATGGTTAAATGGGCGAGCTATAACAGTCGGAATACCAGCGCGACGAGCAAAAAACTCAACTGCCGCTTCTGCTTGTAGTTTGGTGAGGCTGTACGGGTTCATCGGACGAGCGAGTTGCTCCTCGCGAATGGGGAGCTCATCTTCAGCTATTGCACCGTAAACCTCCCCAGAGCTCGCAAATATCATCCGCGATCGCGGGCAGTGATCAGCTAGCGCCTGACATATATTGAACGGACCATGCACATTAACAGAGAGCGCTTTATCGAAATGAGCCGCTGCATCAGGAGCAAACGCAAGACCTGCAAGATGGTACACACACTCCGGTCTAAACTCCCCGATCAGCTCACCACATGCCATGCCATCAGTAACGTCGAGCTCGACAATCTGATCAGCAAGTGTCGTAAGTGGCTCACCACAACAGTTTGCGGTCTCACCAAGTGCGCGGTTGTGCACCGATGCGATGACTTCGTGACCACCGGATTCGACTAACGCCTTAACCAGATACGGCCCCACAAAGCCGCATGCTCCAGTGACGAGAATCCTCATGGGTAAACCACTCTTTTTCTCAGCTAGGCTTTTGACTGATGACGCTCTAGGTCCGCGTCAACCATCATCTTGATCATCTGCTCAAAGCTCACAGAAGGCTCCCATCCGAGCTCCTCTTTCGCTTTACGACAGTCTCCAACGAGGAGGTCAACCTCAGCAGGGCGGATAAACGCTTTGTCGATCTTCACGTACTGCTCCCAATCGAGCCCCACATGAGAGAAAGCGACTTGAACGAGTTCTCGCACCGAGTGCATCTCACCAGTGGCAATAACGTAATCATCGGGCTTTGACTGCTGCAACATGAGCCACATCGCCTTTACGTAATCACCTGCAAATCCCCAGTCTCGCTGAGCATCAAGGTTCCCGAGGCGAAGTTCATCTGCTAGTCCGAGCTTAATTTGAGCTACCCCATCAGTGACCTTACGGGTAACAAACTCTAATCCTCGTCTTGGCGATTCATGATTGAAAAGAATTCCAGAAACCGCAAAGAGGCCGTACGACTCTCGGTAATTTACGGTGATGTAATGCCCGTAGACCTTCGCAACACCGTACGGTGAACGCGGATAAAACGGAGTCTGCTCTGACTGCGGCGTTTCTCTCACCTTTCCATACATCTCAGAGCTTGATGCCTGGTAGAAGCGGATGTTTCTATCAACAAACCGAATCGCCTCAAGAAGGCGAGTGACACCAACAGCAGTAAACTCAGAAGTAAGAACGGGCTGCTTCCAACTGGTAGGAACGAAGCTTTGCGCTGCAAGGTTATAGACCTCTGAAGGCTTTGTCTCTTGGAGGACAGAGATAAGAGAGAACTGGTCGAGAAGATCACCTTGGACAAGCTCAATTTTATCCTTTAGGTGGGCAATCCGCTCGCACTTCTCTTCAGAGGAACGTCGAACCATTCCAAAGACTCTGTATCCTTGCTCAAGGAGAAACTCAGCCAGATACGATCCATCCTGACCAGAGACTCCTGTAATGAGAGCTACCTTTTGCGCCATCGTTATCCTCCTGAAAACGCCTAAAAAATTGTGCCCTGACTATATAATTGCAGAGAGAAAAGTCGCAACCGTACGACAC
>JBMTVV010000395.1:0-2154 GCA_049451755.1 Bdellovibrionota bacterium | reverse complement strand
TATGTTGCCACTGGAGACAAGGGGATTGAAGCGGTAAGGATTTCGGAGTTTGATGAGCCACAGGCCATCATAGGAAGTTACCTCCATCGCTATTCGTACCCGGATGACTATGCACGACATAGTGAGGAAAAAGATCAGCAATTGGAGGAGTCGCACCGTCATCACGGAGGTGGTGGGAAGACGAATGCGATACAACACAGGGGAGAGTACCTCTATACCACGGCAGGAGAAGCCGGTTTTCGCGTGTATGACATCGCGAATATTGCGAACAAGGGCTTCTCAGAACGTATTGTAACTGCTCCTGTCTCCCCACTCGGGCACGACACCCATGTGCCGACGAGGAACGCGACTTCGTTTGCGTTGCCCACGAATATGCCAATTGCGCCATTTCGTGAGCAGTTGCCAGAGAATCAAGAGACCCCACTTCACGAGTTGTATCACTATGTTGTTATTACTGATGCAGAAGAGGGGCTTATTCTGGTGAATGTAGATACGTTGCAAGACGGTGAGCCGAGAAATAATTTCCTCGAAAGGGCGCTTACGTGGAATGAGGATGGCGTATTGACCGGCGCTCGGCACATCACGCTCGGTGGCACGAATGCATTTATCGCTACTGAGAATCATCTTGTGATTGTTGACCTTGATAAGCCGCTCTCTCCGAAGGTTGTGAAGAAGATACCGTTTCACGCACCACGAGCTTCCGCGCTGCAGTTTCGGTATCTCTTCGTTGTTGATAGTGAGGGGATGCATGTCGTTGATGTGACGCGGGTAGGTGAGGCGAAAAAAATAGTGAACGCTACCATCCCCCTTCAAGATGCGCGAGGAGTGTATCTTGCGCGGACCTTTGCGTACGTTGCTGGAGGAGCTGAAGGGCTTGTGATTGTTGATATTGAGCGGCCTGAAGAGCCAGCGATCTATAAGAAGTTTACCGCAGATGGGAGCCTTACTGATGTCAATGATGTGAAGGTGGCGAGTACGAACGCTAGTCTCTTTGCCTACCTTGCGGATGGAAAGAGCGGCCTGCTCGTTGTGCAGTTGACCGATCCAGAGCGAGTGCCGACCTACTACGGATTTTCTCCGAACGTAGAGCCGAAGCTGATTGCGCGGAAAGAGCTCCATGGCGCAGCGTTGGCGATTTCAAAGCCATTAGACCGAGACAGAGCCGTTGATGAGACGGGTCACCAGGTGAGTGTATTTGGCCGTCTCGGCTCTCGACCTTTCTCAAAAGAGGAGATGGAGCGAATGTACCTGAGAGAGGATGGTACGGTGTACGCTTTTCCGAATGATTGGTAGATGAGTCGGTATGGCAAGAGAGTGGTCTCGAACCGTGTTTTGACTCTATGAGCAATAATTTCCCTTTGCGTGAATGGCTCATATGGATGAGAGTAGTAATCTGTAGCGTATACGTCGCGCGCGCACCTAAAAGGCCGTTCCTATGATTGCAAACATTTGCTCATCCACATTACGTTTTTCAGAACGTATCTTCGATACGATTGAGTACTACTGGAAGAGTGATGAGGTAAAAGGAATTATCTGGGGTGGTATAGCAGTATTTTTCGTCTTAAGTGGTTTTTATATCGAGTTAAGTCGGCTCGGGCTGCTTCCATTTCCTCCGCTTCCTGTCTCGCCACTGTATTCAATTCATCTCGCGTTTACCGCGGTACTTGTGGTCGAGGTGATTGAGCTTATCTTAAGTCTTTCCCGTTCATTTTCCGTCTCGGTTGGAAAACAGCTAGAAATTTATTCACTCATTCTCCTCCGTCAAGCATTTGAGGTGTTAAGCAGTGTAGATGATATCACCGCTGACTTCTCCGCTGCTGGAGAACATGGATTTCAGCTCTCTGCGATTATGCCAGCTCTGGAACATGGAATTGGTATGATGCTCGTTGAGGTGGCCTGTGCACTTGGCATCTTTGCACTACTCGCGTTCTACGAGCGGCTCCATGTATCACGAAAAATTATTCTCGCTGAAGAGAGTGAGAAGAGTTTTATTCGATTGAAGAAGCTTACTGCGTTATTACTGCTCGGTGTTTTTATCGCCTTTGCGGTCATGGCAAGTGTGTCCGCTTCGGAAGGAGAGGGGAATTTTTCATTATTCCAGAATTTATACCTAGCCCTCTTTTACGCGGACATTATCCTTATTCTCATATCGTA
>JBMTVV010000394.1:0-2156 GCA_049451755.1 Bdellovibrionota bacterium | reverse complement strand
TCTAAGAGTGTCTCTTCCGTCAGCCCCTCAAGCGAACCTCCGAAGAGTACCTCGCGGCTTTTTTGAGCAGACTGAAGCGCTTCCTCCCCGTGAATGAGTCCGACGATACTATCGGCCAGTTTATTTTGTGCGATTCGTTTTTCTGGATGCGCGAGATGTTGCTCTTCTATCTCTCCGATTTCTTCTAGTGATAGGAGGCTAAAGATTTTTAAGAAGCGAACGGCATCAGCATCGTCTACATTGAGCATAAATTGATGAAGCCGAAACGGGGAAGTCATTGTCGGGTCAAGCCACAGAGCCCCACCTTCACTTTTACCGAACTTTTTCCCATCACTATTGGTAATGAGGGGAAAAGAAAACGCAACAGCATCACCACTTCCTTTCTTTCGAATAAGCTCAAGTCCAGCAGTAATGTTCCCCCACTGGTCTGAGCCTCCGATTTGAAGAACAACTTGTGATGTCCGAAGCAGGTGCTCGAAGTCCATTGCTTGAAGGAGCATGTAGGAAAACTCAGTGAAGGAAATTCCATTCCCCTCAAGCCGTGTTTTTACGACTTCTTTTGCGATCATGTAATTAACAGTGAGATGCTTGCCGGTATCTCTGAGGAAGTCGAGGACAGAGATCTCATGCGTCCAGTCGAAGTTGTTGACGAACTCTGGTGTAACGGAGAGGTCTCGAAACAGCTTTGCTACCTGTTCCTGCTGTCGTTTGATATTTTCAACAATGGTTTCTTGGGGAAGGAGTGACCGTTCCTTGTCCTTCCCGGAAGGATCCCCGATAAACCCAGTAGCACCTCCAAAGAGAATAACTGGCTGAAATCCAGCTCGGGAGAGGTGGAGGGCAACCATGAGCGGAACAAGATTCCCGATTTGAAGGCTGGGGGCGGTCGGGTCGAATCCAACGTAGAATCGAGAGCTAGGAGGGAGGGCAGTAAGGCGCTCCTCATCAGAGATATCGTGGAAGAGCCCCCGTGCAGTAAGATCCTGAAACCACTTCGGTTTGCTGGATAGGGGCTGGGTCTTAACTGCGTGTTCGCTGGTCATATAGTGGCTCCATGTGTGGTAGCTATCTCTCGGTCATTAGCGCCCCGTAACCATCCCTTTTGCTTCGCCTGAGAGTTGTCCCATGCGTGCGTGAGGATATGAAGGGGAAACTTCGCCTCGGGCTTGTATATTCTCGCTGGAAACTCTAAACTCTTGCAATCTTTGATTCAACCTTGATGAAGACGGTTTAAATTATGGCAAAGGTAGCCAAAGAGGCACTATATCTCGTTTCAAGTGAAGGCACAGGCTTTTTTTATACACTCCGTGTAAATAAGAAGAAGCGCCGTGGTGATCAGAAGCTCTCATTAAAGAAGTACGATCCGATTGCACAAAAGTACGTTCTATTTGAGGAGAAGAAGTTATCTGCCCTCAAGAAGAAGTATGTAAAAAGCACCTCATCTGAAGAAGCGTAGACAAGCTCTCGTTAATAGCGATGGGGGATTAGCGATGTCTTCGTTTGCATGCGTGAATTCCTCTCAGCACTTACTCCCCTGGCGCTCATAATCGCATAGGACTCTATCTTTTGAGGTGTCCTGTTTCGATTCAGGTCGGCTGGGTCGCGGTGCGCTCTGCGCCAACATGCAAACGTCAACTGTCGCGTCATCTGTACCTCTGAAACTCGGTCCGAGCCGAAACTCTTCGTGACACCGTTATATATTACGGTGTATAAAATTCGAGTCCATTAGTGCCCAGGTAGAGGTACGGCTACGTAGGGGGATTCCATGGGAGAAATAAAGCAAAGAGTGCTCTTCGATTATGAGCCACAACAACTCGAAGGTGAGATGGGATCAACCATTCGCGTAGAGGGGGAGGCTGAAGGTCAAGAGGACGCGACGCCACTTTCGTGGGGTGAAGTCCGCTCTCTCCGATGGTCGCTCTGGATTTCTTCTTTTGCCGTAATCAATGTACTGCTCTTTTCTTTTCTCCAGAGTCTTGTACAACCGGAGGCTACGGCTGGGGATGCTCCTCTGCTTGCCAGTGGTACTGCCGGTAGAATTCTCAGTGTTGTCCTAATCCTGCTCGTCTTGAGTGGTACCTGTTTTCTTTGGAAAGAGTGGATCAGAGGACGGAGTTCCAGAAGATACTCTTATGGAGCGGGCCTCGCCCTGTTAG
>JBMTVV010000393.1:0-2173 GCA_049451755.1 Bdellovibrionota bacterium | reverse complement strand
GTTCTCCTCAAGAACTCGTTTTTTTATTTGTCCATCAACATTTTTGAAGTGCAGGAATCATGGCAGCCATCCGTCCCAGCCCTGACTCTTCTTGTGACGAAATGGATCTACCACCCCCTAACAACGAGATCTTCAATTCGCTATCTTTCCCTTTGTAGAGTCGGATCATATTCGTCAAACCGAGGGCGACACTCACCTCTATCTCCTCACCGGCAAGCTCTTTACCTGCAACACCCTTTAACGTACCTGGAAAAAACTTTTTTACCCGCTTATTTTTCTGCTCAAGCAGATAGTTTCGTGCTCGCTCCAACTCAACCAGCGCACTGGGGAACTTCCCCTCAGATGCATCCCGTTCAATTTCCTGTAATGAAGCGGTGAGATTCCACTCTTGAGCCTGTGTGGCACGCTGACAAAATAGGGTTAAAAGCGCACAGGCAGCTAAAAGCGCTAATCTATTGAAACAAAACATAAATAATCGTCCTCTCGAAGCGTCTCTCAGTATACCTGAGGACCTCTCCTAACGAAATACTCCTCATGTTCGCCTCTTGCTGATGAAAAAGCCCACCTTTACCGTCTCAATAGGTACATAGGGCTCTTGAACACCAACGAAGAATATTTGCCTAAGATCAATGTAGTAGTGATGATGTTGGGATAACAAAATGCCCCATAGTGCATAGACCTCATATGAAATTTGATCGCGACCCGACACCACTCCCAGCACGAAGACAGTTTGAACAGGCATTGGCAGGTGCCGAACTACCGGCCACTCACGTCGAGACGAATCAAGCACTCGAGCTCCTTGAATCTCTGCTCGAACGTCACCCCTCCTACAGCAAATCACTCTTAGGGACTATGGATCTCGTAAGAGACTCTGCTGAGTCAATTGATGCCATCCGGTTCGGTGGGCTTACGGGGGCCGAATCTCTCATGGAGGAAGCTCACATAAGAAAAATGGAGCTCACAGAACGGCTCCTTGAAGAAGATATACGAGGAGAGGATTCTTCGCAAAAGCTTCTCTCTACCCTACTCCAGAGCAACCTCTCCCTTGGTAATGCTCTGAGCTTTGCGGAACGTTCCCTCCGTGAGCTCTCGAATCCTCGAGAAGTAGTTCGACTTACTCGTATTGCTCTGTACCACTACACGAAGGGAATACGTCGTATCTTATCTGAGATACATAATACAGACGAAGACAGCTAAACGAATCAGAAAACGGAACGGATGGAGCCTCATAAAGATACTACGCTTACAAAGCTCTCTTTGAGCTCGGCACTTCTTCCCCTACTCTCTGCCTGTATTTCGCCAAAGCCACTACCAGATAGCTCCCTAGAGGGATACTCCCTTTCACCAGTACCCATTGAATCAAGCTCCTCTCCTCAGACTCACATTGGTAGGCTCTTTGAGGCAAATATAGAGGGAATTCCCGCTACGCTAGAAGCACAATGCCAAAGATTGGGCATGAAGCTGTGTCTTTCCCATAATGAGACTTTTCGGTTCCTCTGGAACTACTGCCAACACTCATTCGAGAAGACCGGTTTCATGATTGGTGAGAGCTCCGTTGGCAACTTTCATCTTACTCTTATAGACGACAAAGCAACTAATACGAATCACGGGGAAGAAGCACCGATTCGACAAGGCTCTGTTCAGGGCTCTATCAAGGGGAAAGATGGCCGTACGTTTCAAGTCTCTGGGGAGTTTCGAGTTAAAGAGTTTGATACGTTTCATCAGCTCACCTTTCAGCTTGATAATCCGATGCTCGGCGCACTCGATGCTCAACTTTCACAGAGTAAGAACCCCTTTCAAGAAAACCACCTTCGGATGCGCGTTGAAGCGACTCCACTCGCACAGCTACTCGGAGCGCAAAGCTTTGATACCCGAATTCACCTACCTATTGGCTTTTCGGCTGGTGGGACCTTTCACTTCGCTTTTCGCAAATCACACCTTCACAGAATGCTCACACAAGCTGCTCAACATGAAGAGTTTGGGAAAAGGGAGGCGGAATCGCTTGCGACCATGTTCGTGGGCTACACTCCGCTGAGCTTCACCGCTTTTGAAAGAAATGACTCCACAGTATCCCATGACAAAAAACGGGGTGAGCCGTACCTCCCCCTCCTTGAAGAAGCACTCCGGCGAATACCACAGAACTCATTCGTTGGACTAAAACTCCATCATCCAC
>JBMTVV010000392.1:0-2185 GCA_049451755.1 Bdellovibrionota bacterium | reverse complement strand
ACAGTGATTGTAACGAAGTAAACGAGAAGCGCCTGTTCGGATACTTTTTCTATTACGACATATTATCATCTGCCTATATATTAATATAGGCAGATGTATTGGTCAGAACAAGCCTGTCAGCAAGGAAAATAAAGAACATCCCATAACTATCTGTATTTATGCTCTTTTTGATTAAAACACTCGCGGCCTGAGATGGCGTCCGAACAGCAATTAACTGAGGGGCACATATGAGCGCTACATAGAGTTGCCATGTAGAGCGCCAACTAATAGACCGAGCAAGATTACAACTGCTTAAAGAAATCTCCGTCGCTACCTCTTCGCTCGTAACCGAGCTCAAGCGCGGTAGCATTGTATCGCTGCAATGCCCTCTCTTTGGAGAACTCTCTCTGTGATGAATAATTATGGTGTCTGCTCCACGGGTTATTCTCGGCTGAGATTATCCGAACACTCTGAAGTTGTAGAGTGCGAGCAACACCCTCTGCGATTTCAACAAGTGCCTCCTCCCAATGCAGTTTGGGAAGCCCCCGAATAGCGTACCGACTTCCCTCCCCGATTTGCGGCTCAGGTTTCAGGGGGATAAGACCTTGTATCTGCTTTATGTAGAGACACTGCGATTCTCTATCATCGAGAAAAAATCCCAGAACAGCTTGAGGAATTCCTTTATGTGATAGGAGTATTCCCATCGGTGTATCCATATAAAGCTCACCACTTTGTGTCTCTACTGGTATTGTTTTATATGGCTTCAGCTCTGTATGAGCATTCTCGTCATAAAGCCCTCCAAAGCCAGCCCATGAGGCACATCCTGATGGAAAGACTTTATCACTCTCATCTCCCCTATCTCGTAGATACAACCAATCGGCTCGGAAATGTTGCTGCTGAGTAGTAGTAGCAAACGATTCTGACGTTCCATGTCGCGCTAGCGTCTGTCGTACAGTATCTTGATCCAGTGGGGTGTGTAATTGTCTCAATACTTGGTAGGCATCCATTGTCCATCGACGGCGATCTTCCGTCGAGTGCTCCGCAGAGAATCCTCGGAGCCCAAGCGCCTTTCGAAACAGCTCAGAATCTAGTCCAGCCTGAAGACTAAAAGCCTCAGAGAGCTCAAAGCGCTTTTTCTCCTGTTGCATCGATAAAATAAGATCAATGACCTCGGCAGGCTTTAGAGCCGCTAATACAGTATCGGTATCAGGCTTCCACCGATCAGTTTGTAGTCCACGGGCAAAACGGTAAATCGTTTGAGGAGAAAATGGTTTTTCGACCTCATCGATGCGTAGCGGCATGATGACTTCAGAAAAACTCTCAACAAGATGTTGTCGAGCTCGATGGCTATAACTGATCTCGACCCCAACGCTGCGCAACTCTTCGAGGTGAGGAGTGGCTTCTCGGGAGATGCTCTGACTCTGGTGCTGTGCGTCCATACAGCGCAGGGTAATCGAGAGTAACTCCTTAGTCGAATTTTCCACCCCCCCTCCGGAGGGAGTGACCTGCCGCAGATATATCGGATGGCGTATAATTAAAAATCTCTCATGTATTTAACAGGTTAGTTGACAGCAGCCGCACGACGTACGAGCATCCAGACTTCGGTCTCGCAATCCTTATACAGTTTTTTCAGGAGGTTTCGCTTCAGTGAGTGAAGGCAATCGTTTTTCGTCCCTTCGGACATGGCAACAAGAGGCACTGCACCAATACTTAGAACATCTGGAAAAAGGTCGGAGACACCTTCTCTGGGAGGCCACACCTGGCGCCGGCAAGACGACAGCTGCCCTTAAACTATGCAGACATCAACTCAAGCACGCCGGCTCGAAGCTGCTCATTATTGTTGTTCCAACAGCACACCTCAAACTGCAATGGGCCCACGCAGCAAAACGCCAACAGCTCGACCTTGATTCATCATTTCGGAGTAACGCATCTCAGCTCTCTCGAGACTATCACGGTATCGTGGTCACCTATCAACAAGTTGCGAATCACCCGCTGAGGTTTGCAAAGTTAGCCTCGCAAGCAACTATCGTTCTCGATGAAGTGCACCATGCTGGAGACGGCCTCTCGTGGGGGCAGGGGCTACTTGCAGCATTTCAGGAAGCACCATTCGTCCTTGCGCTCTCAGGGACCCCATTTCGGAGCGATAGCAGCGCCATTCCATTTGTGCGGTACGAATACGGCGTGAGTGAACCCGACTACGTCTACT
>JBMTVV010000391.1:0-2189 GCA_049451755.1 Bdellovibrionota bacterium | reverse complement strand
ATAGAGCGCTCGATCTGTAGGGAAAGCCATTTACCGTCTAAGATTTTTGGAGCCATAGCACGTCTTTAGGGCTCTATTAGATATCGCTCTTTTAATAAAATTACAAAGGTCTTTACGCCCTTATCGGGCATGAAGTGAAAAAAAGTCCAAAACTCCCGCCCACTCTCGTGGAAGGCGAAGAGGCAGTGTCACAAGAGGCTCTCTCCTCGCAAGGGATCCTCCCATTTTACGGGGAAAAACTAGATTAATTCCCGTAAGAAAGGTACACCTTAGAGGCTTATAACTTGCTTATCCTTTTCGTGAAGGGGAGAGAAATATGAAGATTGGAGTTCCACGCGAGAGAAAAACCCTAGAGAAGCGGGTTGCTATTACCCCAGATGGGGCCCACAAGCTTATTCACAATGGGCATGAAGTCCTCATTGAGAACAATGCAGGACTAGCAGTAGATTTTAAGAACAGCGAATACGAGGCTGCGGGATGCCGCATCGTTGACTCCCTCGGAGAGGTGTGGGGAGAGTCAGAGCTTCTCGTAAAGGTAAAAGAGCCGCATGAGTCAGAGTACGAGTTCTTCCGTCCTGGACTCTTCCTGTTCGATTACCTACATCTCGCGAGCATGCCAGAGGTAGCATCTACCCTCGTTGAGAGCGGGGTAACGAGCATTGCGTACGAACTCGTTGACGAGGGCGGACGTCTTCCTCTCCTTGAGCCGATGAGTGAGGTTGCTGGAAAGCTCTCCGTGCTCAACGGTTCTTATCACCTCCTCTCTCAAAACGAGGGGCGAGGCATGTTGCTCGGTGGGACGCTTGGGGTAGAACGCGCCAAAGTAACTATTGTCGGAGCTGGTATCGCTGGACGAGCTGCGTGTGAGATGGCGTTCGGAATGGGCGCTCAGGTCTCTGTTTTCGACCTCGATAACACGAAGTTAGACAGAATTAAGGCTGAATTCGGTAATCAGGTTTCAACCGTGTACTCAACACCGAAGTCACTTGCCCGGTGCCTTGAAAATACTGACCTTCTCATCGGGGCAGTACTTGTACCAGGAGCGGCAGCGCCGAAGGTCATTACCCGTGAGATGATGAAGGGTATGCCGAAGGGAAGTGTCTTCGTTGATATCAGTATCGACCAAGGTGGGTGCGCAGAGACAAGCCGCGCGACTTCACTCGATGCTCCGACCTACACAGAAGAAGGAGTTATTCACTACGGCGTATGTAATATGCCTGCGCAAACTGCGAGGACATCAACGCTTGCACTTACGAATGCAACACTGCCGTACATTCTCCAACTTGCGCAGGAAGGACCGATGAAGGCGCTAGAGAAGAGTCGTTCACTACGAGAAGCCTTAAATACTCATAAAGGCAAACTCACGAACGAGAAAGTGAGTGAAGCAGTAGGAATTGATTACACACCGATTGCTGACGCGCTCGCACTGTAATCCGTTCCGGTGAATCCCTTTAGTGGAGGTCTCTTGCTCCTATAGGAGCGAGAGACCTCCGTAGGTGCGGTATTAACAATCGACACACACCTTAAGCGCTGAATCATCTCAGTCTGCGCCCCCGCCACATCTCTTAACCGTTTGAATATATACCTTTTTTCGCGCCCCTCTTACTCAAGCGGGGTATAAGCTTCTTTGTTGCAAATTTCATGTCACGTTCTGCGATTTCTGTGCATAACGGATCATAAGGTTCTGCTATGCCCAGTAAGGGAGAGCGGAGAAGAAACGGGTAAAACTATCGCCCACAGGTAAAAGCGAAAACGTACCAGGAAGGATACGTGAGGAGACAGTTCAATGACTCAACCAACAGCAAACAATCAACAGCAGTCTGCGCAAGAAGCTCTTACGCGAGAAGCACTCCGGAACATATCTGACGATCTATCTCTCAAACAATCGGGATTTGGAAATACCTTGAAAAAGCTTTTTGGAATGAGAAAAAGTGTTGAGGCAGCGAGCCTTGCTGAGACCCTCA
Source organism: Bdellovibrionota bacterium (assembly GCA_049451755.1). Classification (GTDB taxonomy): domain Bacteria; phylum Bdellovibrionota_C; class UBA2361; order UBA2361; family RFPC01; genus RFPC01. The sequence goes on along the minus strand of JBMTVV010000391.1, from coordinate 225 downwards.
CTAAAATAGACAGTTTCACTCAGAGCGTTGAAACTATGACGAACGCTCCTTTCAAATCAAGTGTAGCTGAACTCAATAAAGTAGTAGACTCAACACAAAGTCCGCTAAAGGAACACATTCTCAAGTCGACAAAAACCCTACGAGATGGAATTGCCGACGCACTTGCCTCGTCAGGTACCACCACAGATGAGTTTCAGAAGATGTCTCCAAAAGAACGCGCTAAGC
>JBMTVV010000390.1:0-2206 GCA_049451755.1 Bdellovibrionota bacterium | reverse complement strand
CGGAGGAGTAATGGCCATTACTCCTCCGTCAGAAACTTTTGATACGTCAACATCCTCAACCGCTAAATCGTTAGAACATAATGTGCAGGTAGATCTCTATCCGGAAGCGGTTATTGAGACGATTCTCGATGACTGCCATCATGCGAAGTTTGAGCCTTCTGTCATAACAATACCGGCGGCACTCGGAGAATTCTGCCAAGCGCTGTATCCGAGATACATTCGCGAAAATAGTGCCGTCATCTTCTCTTCTGAGAGCGCATTTTCAGTCTCTGTTCTTATTAAGGGCAGTCCCGTTAGCTACTTTTCAATTCCGTTCAATCCTGAGTCCTCTAGGGAAGAATTCCCTGGCGAAGATCTCCTCAATGTTTGGCTCGCTGCCACAGAAGCGCGGTATAGTACAAATATTGAACGAGTGTATTTCATCGGCAAAAGTGACGACTTTACGGTATGGAACCCTACAGATGTTAAAAAAACCGTAGAACTCATTGCCTATGAGGATCTTCTTCCGAAATGCTCGCCGCAACTCGGGCTTCCCTGTCTGGTAACAATAGGATTCGATGAAGCACACTCCTATTACGGGAGATTTACCCCTAACTATCGAACTGGTAAGTTCATATTTCGACCCTATCTTCGGAATCTCCTTGAGGGAATGCGCTCACTCATCACCCCTATCCTTGTGCTGGGAATCAGCCTTGCTGCAATTCTCCCCATCCGATTTTACGCGCGAGAGTATCACATTACCGTTCTTGAGAATGAGCTCAATGCCGCAGTAAGAGATGCTCTAGAGGTACACACAATCGAGCCTGGCAAGGAACTTGAGCTTACCCGTGCAAAACTTAATGCCACGCACGAGCTCCTCAAAGAACTCGGAACCAGTAATGCTATTCCCCTCCAAAAAGAGCTGGCTCTTATTCTTGAGACACTCAAAGGAGTAGATATCTCACTTATCCGTCGCTTAAATATTCTGTCTGATAAGACTGTCATTGAGTGCATGGCCACCTCATATGGTGTCGCAGAGAAAATAGAGAGGGAATTTCGTAAAAGCTCCGAACATTTTTGTAATGTGGAAGTAAAAATTGACGGCACTTCGCGTCAGCAGGGAGCAACAAACTTTGAAATTATACTTCAAAAGGCGTGCGATCAATGAACGCTATGAGCTTAGTACAGAAGGCAGAACAGCCGAAGAAGATTCGAATTACCGAAAGCCTCAGAAACCGGCAGCAGAAGGGAAAGATCTGGTTCCGAGAACGCAGCGCTAGTGAAAAAAGACTCGTTCTGGCTGCAATAGGAATAGCTCTGACTATGGGAGTCTATACCCTATTTGAATTTGGAGTAACTCAGTTTCGAGAACAGGGAGAGCGTCTCAACGAAGTGCAAAAGTCAATAAAATCCCTATCGCCTCTAATTAGTCAATTACACCGCCTAGAAGAACAAAAACTCAGTTCGCTTGAGCGGTTTTCAAAAGCTGTACAACAAGACACCGTGTGGGGGCATCTTGACGCTCTTCTGAGAAAGAATGGGCGAGACAAACTTGATGGAAAGCTTCAGAGAATGGGAGATACAAATAAATCCCTTGGAGATAGCTTCATACGACATCCCTTCAAAGTCACCTTCCAACGTATTTCGCAGGAGGATCTCGCCGACTTTCTCAAACGGCTCTCCTCAGATGAAAAAAGGCCAGCGGTTATTTCTAAGATTAGCATCACGAGTCGTGGAAGCTCACTCAATGCCGAAATATCTCTAGAAATCATCACTCGTCAGGAATAGGTGCTAGAAGAGCGAATTCATGGCCAACATTATCAAAAATAAGATCTTCATCGGAGTGTTACTCGCTATTGTGCTTGGACTACTGCTCGTTCCGAGCACGATCTATGCAAACCTCTTCGTAGGGCTAATCGAGAAGAATATTGATCGCTCGAAAGTCTTCATCAGCCTCGATGAGCCTGAGCTTGCTTTCATCGGTCTCTCGTTCAAGCAGATTACGATTCGGCCTCGGCAAGCTCCGCTCCTATTCACCCTAAAGGATGCCCGTATCCGTCTCAGCATCCGTAATCTCCTCTCAGAGGGCTTACAGATACTCGTTGATGGCACGTGGCTTGATGGCACCGTACAGATTGAATTGAGTCCAATGAAACAGAGAGCGAAGATTCAGTTAGCAGAGGTGGAATTAACACAACTTCCCCTCCTTGAGAGCTTCGGGTTCGAG
>JBMTVV010000389.1:0-2232 GCA_049451755.1 Bdellovibrionota bacterium | reverse complement strand
CTGCTCGACTGGTTCTTGAAAGGATTTTAATCGAATTGAGAGTGGCTTACTGCCAGTGTGTTTTTGAGAGGAGAGAAGTGAAATCCTATCGCTCACAGTAAAAAGCCCTATGGCAAGAGCCACATGGAGCAGCACGCTTAACATCAGCGATATGTGGGCATCTCTTCTCATCATCAGAAAAGGGTAACGACTCCTCGCTCCTTAGGCAAATAGGTGGAGGATTACGGAACATGCCTGCCGACGAGCCAACTCACTGAATCAATGGAGGAAATCCGATAGGAAGACTGCTTACGGATACAGTTGCCGAATACGCCATCGCTTTTCCTCACTCCCATAGTGATACTCGAAGCGGTCGTGAAGCCGACTCATCCTCAGCTCCCAAAACTCAAACCGCTCGGGAATTAACCGATAGCCACTCCAATAGTGTGGGCGCGGCACCGCTTGCCCCTGAAATTCTTGCTCGTAACGGTGGAACCGTGCTTCTAATTCAGCTCTACCCGAGAGTTCTCGGCTTTGCAAGGATGCCCACGCTCCTATTTGGCTTGCTCTCGGGCGACTCGCAAAGTAGGTATCAGCCTCTTCGTCACTTACCTTCTCAATCCTCCCCGCAACGCGCACCTGTCGCTGAAGCCGCTCCCAAAAGAAGGTCATAGCAGCCACAGGATGCTGTTCTAATGCCTCTCCTTTACGAGACTCAGTATTTGTAAAAAATACAAATCCCCTCTCATCATAGTCCTTCAAGAGAACAACTCTTCCATCGGGACACCCAGCCGCATCAATCGTTGAGAGACACAGCCAGTTTGGAAACTCGCCACGATATCCCTTTTGCACTTCAGCATACCACTTCGCAAACTGTTCGAAGGGGTTCTCAGAGAGGTCGCTCTGCGAGAGATACTTCCGAAACCAGAGCGCTGGATGGGTCGCGAGAAAAAATGCCTCTCGAAAGGTAGAGAATTTTTTCATAGCTACGCTGTGAGTTTCCGATACTTAACGCGCTTCGGAACTAATGCCTCAGGTCCCAGCCGCTTCTTCTTATCATCTTCATAGTCTTGGAAGTTCCCCTCAACGAAGACAATCTCGCTATCTCCTTCAAAAGCGATGATATGGGTACAAATTCGGTCGAGGAACCAACGATCGTGACTGATCACAACGACACTTCCTGCATAGCTGAGAACAGCTTCTTCAAGGGCTCGGAGCGTATTCACATCAAGATCATTGGTCGGCTCGTCTAATAAGAGCACGTTCGATGGTCGCTTCAAGAGCTTGGCAAGATGGAGCCGATTACGCTCCCCTCCTGAGAGGCTCTTTACTTTCTTCTGTTGGTCTGAGCCCGCAAAATTGAACCGCGAACAATAGCCACGAGAATTGATAAGCCGTCCGCCAAGATCGAGCTGATCTTGACCATCTGAGATTTCCTCCCAAACAGTCTTTTCTCCATCAAGGGCGTCACGTAGCTGGTCTACATAGCCGATCTCAACGGTCTCTCCCACTGCCAGCGAACCAGAATCGGGCGCTTCTTGCCCCGTAATCATCCGAAACAAGGTTGTCTTCCCTGCTCCGTTCGCTCCGATAATACCAACGATGCTCCCCGGAGGAATTGAGAAAGAGAAGTTATCGATCAGTAGCTTCTCATCAAAAGCCTTGCGAAGATTACTTGCCTCAATAACTTTGCTACCAAGTCGCGGTCCAGGTGGAATGAAAATCTCCAGCTCTTGGATTTTTGTTCGTGCCTCTTCAGATTGAAGATCCTCGAACGCCTTAATCCTCGCCTTACTTTTCGCCTGTCTCGCTTTCGGACTCATTCGAATCCACTCAAGCTCGCGCTCAAGGGTTTTGAGCCGTTTCTTGTCCTGTCTCTCTTCTTGTTCTAACCGCTTTTCTTTTTGCTCTAGCCACGAGGAATAGTTTCCCTCCCAAGGGATTCCACGTCCGCGATCAAGCTCAAGGATCCATCCGGCTATATTATCAAGAAAATAACGATCGTGGGTAATCGCAATCACTGTGCCCTGATACTGCTGAAGATGTTGTTCAAGCCAGAGGACCGTCTCCGCATCGAGGTGGTTTGTGGGCTCATCGAGCAGTAAGACATCAGGCTTCTCGAGCAGTAACTTGCAGAGAGCAATTCGTCGCCGCTCACCTCCTGACAGGTGTGTTACGGCGCTATCACTCGGCGGCAATCGGAGCGCATCCATCGCGACTTCTAGCGTATGATCAAGCTCCCAGCCATTCTGA
>JBMTVV010000388.1:0-2232 GCA_049451755.1 Bdellovibrionota bacterium | reverse complement strand
GATGATATCTTCCACGTGAATCCGATTTGTATACCGGGGATCGTTCTCAACGAGTCGATAGCTACCATGTTTCATGCTCAGACCTACTCCGCGGCCTGGTCCGTATATTCCTGAAAGTCGAAAGCTCGTGGTAGTTGCATGTGGGAAGTTAAAGTACAGATCTTCAGACTGAACGCGGGCAAGAGCACTCTGGTAATAGGGAGTTCGTTCAGTGTCTTCAGACACAATACTTCCATCTTGCTTGCCGTAGACTCCAGTCGTACTCAGATAAAAGATTCGTGAAACCGAGCGAGGCAATTCAGTAAGAAGGTTTGTTATGCCAGCGGTTGGTTCCTTTGAGGGTAGTGGAGGAATACTGTCTATGACCGTTTCGATTGAAGGATACTTCGTAAAGAGCGCTCGAATTGATTCGCGTTCTTGCAGGGAGACAAGTTCAGATGCCGTCCCAGTTTGCTGCCACTGCGCGAGTTTCTCTGGTGAGGTGGTCGTAATGACGAACGAATCGCGTTCGAGGAGGTTCGTGAGCGCTGATAGGGTGTAACCACCACCGAGCAATAGAGTTTTTATCTGCTGAGTATCTTGCTTCATATGCCTAACATTTTGTTTGAAAGCCAAGCGAGCTCTCTGTGTGCCTGATTGTACGTCATAAAACGGTCTTCAACACCCGCTTTATCGTATTTATTTTCTCCTTTCCATGTCAGTGGTCGAACGCGATCTATTGTTCCTGACCGAAGGTGTGAGATTGTGAATCGTAACGGTACTATAGCTCGGTTTCAACTTTGGGGAGGCGCTTCATGGCCGGAGGGGAGAAAAGTACATTTCAGTATGATCAGGTCTTTGAGGACCTCATCGAGAAACTCCACCGAGAGGGACGGTATCGAGTATTCGCGAATCTCAAGCGCCAGGTAGGAACATTTCCAGAAGTGACCCTCAGTGGAGATGGAGAATCACGTCAAGTAGTCGTCTGGTGCAGTAATGACTACCTCGGTATGGGGCACCACGACACGGTACTACAAGCGATGCACGATTCGCTCGATACCTGTGGTGCAGGCTCCGGAGGAACGAGAAACATCGCTGGGAATCACGAGACGATTGTCCAGTTAGAGGCAGGGCTTGCCGCACTTCACGATAAAGAAGCAGCGCTTGCGTTCTCTTCTGGCTACGTTGCAAACGTAACAGCACTTTCTACCCTCGCAAAAAGTCTTCCTGAGTGTGTCGTATTCTCTGACTCTGAAAACCATGCCTCTATGATTCAGGGAATTCGTGGTAGCAAGTCGGAAAAGTATATTTTTGAGCACAATGACCTTGCACACCTAGAGCGGCTCTTAAAGAGTGTCGCTCCCGAACGTCCGAAACTCATAGCGTTTGAATCAGTGTACTCCATGAGTGGAGATTTTGGTCCAATTGAAGCCGTGTGCGACCTTGCTGACCAGTATAACGCTCTGACCTACCTCGATGAAACACACGGAGTGGGCCTCTACGGACATAAAGGTGGTGGGTATGCACAAGAGTTAGGCCTTACCGATCGCATTGATGTTCTTCAAGGTGGCCTTGGGAAGGGGTATGGAGTTGTTGGTGGGTTTGTTACCGGCTCTCGCCTCCTTATCGATGTGATTCGGAGTTACGGAACTGGATTTATCTTTACGACATCGCTCCCACCCGTGATAGCAGCTGGAGCGCTTGCTTCTATTCAACATCTCATGGAGAGCTCAAAAGAACGCTCAGAACACCAAGAGCGAGCGAGAGAGGTAAAAGAGGCGCTCTCAGCAGTAGGGCTTCCGATTCTCAATACTAAGAGTCACATTATTCCCTTAATGGTAGGAAACTCAGGTGTTTGTAAATCAATCTCTGACTTTCTGCTTGAACAAGAAGATATCTACATCCAGCCGATTAACTACCCAACAGTTCCAGCGGGCACGGAACGGTTACGAATCACTCCAACACCACTTCATACGAAAGAGCATATTCTTGCCTTGCGAGATGCACTGCTTCGGGCATGGAGTGAGTTTGAACTCCCGCTTGAGCCTCTCGGTGGATCGTACACGAAAGCCAAGAATCAATCTGAACTCGCTATTTCTTAGGTAAGGGTGTCGTGAATCACAACAAGCACGAACAGCTACTTTCCGGGCGAGGAATCCTTGTGACCCGTCCTGCTCATCAAGTCGAAGATTTTGCAGAGAAGATTCGTCTTTTGGGTGGCACGCCACTTTGCGTGCCTGCTATCTCTCTCTC
>JBMTVV010000387.1:0-2235 GCA_049451755.1 Bdellovibrionota bacterium | reverse complement strand
CTCAAAGAGCAACAAGAACAAAATCCTCAACCGCAGGATCAACAATCACAAGACTCCAACGAACAGAACGACGAGAACTCCGAGTCGTCTCAGCCAAATCAAGAGAGTAATCAGAGTGAAAGTGATGCCGATACGAGCGAGGAGAGCTCACAAAGAGATGAGGATAAAGTGAGCGGCAAGGAATCGGAACAGAGTCCAGGAGAGGAATATTCTCAGGAGGGTGATAAGGAGTCAGATGCTCGTCGAGAACAAGATGGTGTACTTGACGAGAATGCATCCGAGAGCACTAGGGATAACTCGAACGAGTCGTTCCAGAGAGATGGAAACGAACTTATCGGTCAACAAGAAGTGGGCGAAATGGAAGAGGCGATGCACGGAGCCAAGGTATGGGTTGATTCCTTACCCCAAGCACCAATTATTCTCCCTGCCTATTCTGACAACGCAAAGAGAGGAGGACAAGAGTGGTAGCACCCTTGATGAAGCGTCAGCAAAAGGACCGATTGTACCGGAACTCGCAATGGATCATTTATCTGCTCGTTGCTCTATTCACGCACCCCCCACTACCCCTCCTAGCAAGCGAACCACCTCAACTTGAGCTCTCTCCGAATGGTGGGACACTTTCCACAATCTTTGAACTCTCTGTGATCTCCCGTTCACCTGAACAGGCATCACAACCACAACTTGAGACGAGCGCTGATTTCACGGTTTCTTATGCCGGCAAATCATCGCAAATTCAAATTATCAATGGCAGCGCTTCGTCTGAGATTCGTCATCTCTTTCGCCTCACTCCAAACAAGGTCGGCAATCTCAAAACTCCTCGTGGCGTGATTTTCATTGGCAAGCAACAACATGAGATTATGCCACTCTCCGTGCAAGTTCGGAAGGAGCCTCCAGAGAAAACAGCACGTGAAAGCTCGGAGATGAGAGATATCACACTCTCTCGAGAGCTGTCTAAATCTACTGTCTATATTGGTCAACAGCTGAAGAGCACACTCACTCTTAATTCCGTATTCCATGTCCGACAGGGTAGTTTTGATGAGCTTACCTACGACCAGTTTTGGAAAGAAGATCTCCCTCGTACTGCTCCTCAGGTTATTGAACGAAATGGCAAAAGGCGATTTGTGCATCAGATACAACACGCTCTCTTCCCCCTCAAAGCTGGTGAGCTGACTATTCCACCTGCTATACTAACACTCCAAATTGAACGGCCTCGATCGTCATCGAATCGCTTTCCATTTTTTGATTCGGGTTTTTTTCAAACGTCTCGCATCGAAGAAGCCTCAGTATCCTCCGGAGCCACTCCAATTCGAGTCTTACCGCTTCCGCCGCTTCCATCAGACATGAAGGGTACCGCATCCCATCCTCATATTCCTGTTGGAGAACTCTCTATCTCTTTAGGACTGAATACTGAACCAATTACTGTTGGTGAAAGTAAGACCATAACAGTTACCGTAGAGAGTAATGGTAACGTACGCCCCATCGATGAGCTTCAATTGCGAATCCCCCCCTCGATCTCTGTCTATTCAGACACTCCGAATGATTCGAACGAAATGAGTGAAGATGGCGTACTCATGAAAAGAACTTTCAGAGTTTCTCTCGTCCCGAAAAAGACGGGATCTTTTCAAATACCAGGCGTAGCCCTTCGCTTCTTTAACCCCCGCACGAAACAGTATAGTTGGGCACAAACGAGAGACATCCATCTTACTGTTTATGAGAATAAAGATCTTGACATCCAGAGCGAAGCTCCTCCAACCAACGAGAAAGAGGTGGCTCTCACAGAGAGTGAGCGCTCTATGGAACGGGTGGTGTATCGGTTCGAAGAAGAATCTTCTCTGGAGCGTCTATCTCGAAGTATCTCCCTCTCCTTAGCACTCTTTAGTGCTTCAATGGTTATTCTTCTAATCGCCGGAGTTTACGCTCTTTATCGACTACGAAGACCCGTCATAGACAGAGATACTGTACTGTTCTCTATGCACTCACGCCATCCGCTCCAACTAAGAGAAGACTTCATTCGCTCACTCTCCACTGCTCTTGGAGCACCAGCCGGTGAATCGTACCGCGGATACCAGCTTGAGCGTCAAATTGAGTCTGCGCTTCAAGATAAAGAGCTGAGAACTCTCCTCTTGAGACATCTTGAACGGCATGATGCTGCATCGTATGGCACATACAGGCCAGATGATCGTGAACAGGAGCTTAGAGTTCTTTCGGAGCAATCACAGCAACTGATCGAGCAAG
>JBMTVV010000386.1:0-2251 GCA_049451755.1 Bdellovibrionota bacterium | reverse complement strand
CTCCGAGATAAAGCACCTTTTGCATAGCAAAGGAGGTTTCGGCGAGAAAACAAGGCACTCGTCGGAAGAAATGACTGAGCTTGGCAGATCAACGCACTGAGACCGTACCGAGGTTTCAGAAAAGCCTATTCAAAGGGAGGCAGCCTATTCAAACGGAGGTTACGCCAGGGAAGCTCTCATTAGCGAGCGTGATGGCTCGTCATTTTTTCCTTGTGTCGGCGCATCTGGTTGCTAAGAGTGTCTACAAGCTTGTCAATTGAAGCATAGAGGTTTTCGCACTCTTCTTTACACGAAAAATCAGCGCCATCAACGTGGAACGAAATATCTGCAGTGTGTCTGTTTTTTTCAACAAGGAGAACAAGGTGAGCTTCTACGTCATGGTGAATAAACTTTTTGAGGCAATTCACAATTTTTTCATTTGCATATGCTTTGATTGGCTCAGTTGATTCGGTATTTCGGAAATTAATATTAAGATTAACGATTTTTGACTGAACCATATTTCCTCCTTTATGAAATAATCGACGCTTTCTCTATTGTAGCGTATTTTTGGTAAATGAGAATATGAATCGTGGCGATAAATTATTCATGTTCTGACCCCAGTGTTGTCGCGTGCGTCGTTTTCGTATAGCCCGGCTCTTAATGCCTTTTATTGCTAACAGACTCGTTTTCTTCGAGAAGAGGAGGCTATTCCAAGGCTCTCTCGGTACTTTGCTACCGTTCTTCTTGCAATCTCCACCTGCTCTCCCTGTAAAAGCTCAACAATCTTCTGATCACTGATAGGTTTTTTCGGGTTTTCTTCTGCAATAATGTGTCGGATACGTTCTTTAACACTTGAAGAAGATATCTCACCATTACCTGTCTTGATGCCAGGAGTAAAAAAGAATTTGAGCTCATAGACGCCTTGAGGTGTATGTACGTACTTATTCGTCGTAACGCGACTAATGGTGGACTCGTGCATATCGATATCTTCCGCGATATCCTTAAGAACGAGCGGTCGTAAGCGCTCAATACCATGGATGAGAAAATCTTTCTGATATTTTACAATGCTTTCTGTTACCCGATAGATTGTCTGTTGTCTTTGGTGAATACTTTTTATCAGCCATGAAGCGGACTTCAGTTTGTCATTGAGATACACTTTGTTATCGGGGTCTTCTTCACTCGCTCGCTTCAATACCTCAAGATAGTAGGGACTGACTCGTAGTTTCGGAAGTCCGTCTTCGTTCAGTGAGATAACCCACTCTCCGCCGACTGAGTAGACGTATATGTCCGGCACCACATATCTCGTTTCCTCATCAACAAACTGTCTTCCTGGGCGTGGCTCAAGAGAGAGAATCACCTTCACTCCGGCATGTACATCTTCAAGATCCACACCTTCTTCCTTTGCAATAAGGTCATATCGTCGTCTCTCTAGCTTATCGAGATGGCGTGTTACCATGCGCGCGGCAATAGAATTTTCTAGGCCCTGGTCTTCTAGCTGGAAGAGGAGGCATTCTCCGAGATTTCGTGCGAAGGCCCCTGCTGGCTCAAGATCTCTAAGGATTTCGTTGACAACTCGACTTATCTCTTCGGTGCCACAGTGTGATAGTTCTGCTAGCTCTTCATATGAGAGAGTAAGAAATCCATTCTGATCGATGTTCCCGAGGATGTTGACGATAATCATCCGATCTGAATCTTCTACATCGCTCATTCGGATTTGAGAAAGAAGAAACTCTCGAAAGGTCATCTCCTTGCTGATAGTTGCCTCAAGAGAGGGATGCTCCTTATCACTCGAGCTGCTACTGGTACTTGGGCTGCTACTATAGTCTTGTAAGTTTTCAAGATATTGCTCCCAGTCTACGGGGCTATCTTGAGGCTCAAGACCAGTTACCGTATGGAGTTCTCCTGAAGATTCATCGCTATCACCACTCGTTGCTTCCCTAGGAAGGGGCTCATCATCAGCACCATCTTCTTCTCGCATCTCCTCGAGCACTGGGTTTTCCAGTAACTCTTGTTGAATGGCATCGATATATTCAAGTCTGCCGAGTTGCAGCAGCTTGATCGCTTGCTGTAACTGCGGCGTCATCATGAGTGACTGACTGAGTTTCTGAACGAGTTTTGCTTGTAGTGCCATATTCTTCCAAAAAACCTGTTTACTTCTTCCCTTGTTAGCCAGGTTGAAATGAAGCTTGAGACGAAACTGTATCGTATCTCAGCCTGACAACCGGCTCTTTTTTGGATGTGAGAGATTGATAGAGAGTGCAGAAAATATGAG
>JBMTVV010000385.1:0-2256 GCA_049451755.1 Bdellovibrionota bacterium | reverse complement strand
GTTTCTTGTTAACGGAGTACATCCGCATGATATGGCAACTATTGCAGACTCTCATGGTGTTCAGGTCAGGGCTGGCCATCACTGTGTTATGCCTGCAATGAGAGCGTTAGAGCTCCCAGCAACAACACGTCTAAGCTTCGGTCTCTACTCAGTCAAATCAGATATCGACCGGCTTGTTGAGGCCATAGGTCAGGCACAGTCTTTGTTTGGTTAGCGTCTTACGCTGGGATTCTCCGTAGGGGGGCTTCGCCTGAGGCATTTCCGTATGTCGAGAAATCTTCTCTCGCCAATTTGAGTGAACCATGGTGTATACTAGGAGGCACTATGATTTCATCCCATACCGAATGTTTTGTCTTCCGAGGTCCTGAACGGTCTCTTGATAGTTCGAATTATATATTTTTTAATCCGATCGGTAAGCCAGGCTGTACTGTTATGGCTGGCTCCTCTGCCGCGCATAATAGCCTTGGGAGTCAGGTAGCATGTCGTCTTGCGCTTGAACATTTCTCGCAAGCGTTAATCGACTATTTCTCTCGCAATGATCCTACGCAGCAACAGGATGATTGTAGCGTTACTGCTATTGAGAATGCCTTTCGAGAGGCAAATCAGAGCGTGTATCGTTTCGGACATAGTCTTGCAGCTGGTGGTCGGTTAGCCGCGGTTTTCATGTCTTTGGTATATATTCCAACAGCAGACGGCGGGGCTTCCTTTTGTGTTGGTCGAGTCGGGAATGGTGCTGCATACCTACTCCGTGAGGGAAGTCTTTTCCCCTTTTTTGAAGGGGGTCCTGAGGGAGACAGTCAAGAGTCAGAGAATTATTTGGGTACAAACTCACTCGTATCCGTTGATATTGCAAATGTTCCTGTGGAGCCGGGGGATAGGGTATTCCTTTTTTCCGAGCCGTTGTCCTTGCTTGCGGTGAGTGATTTAGAAGGACTTGTGTCGGAGTCTCGCATCCCATCGATGTCTGAGCTCAGTAGAGTATTGTTCGATGAGCCAGAGCAGGTAGGATTCAGTTTCTCCCTTCAAGTAGGCGCACAGACAGTTTTTCTTCCTGCCTCGGCAAGAATCTAAGGGGAAAATACTCCTCTGTCTTTCATGGAGCTTTGTTCTTCGAGTTTCTTCCGATTTTTTCTGGTAACTATGCTAGAGCTATAGGATATTGAGAGTTAGGCGAGAACGTTCATAAGGAGAGACCGATATGCCTTCATTCGATGTAGTAAGTGAAGCTGACCAGCATGAGATCCGTAATGCGGTAGACCAGGCTGAGAGAGAGATGCAGACGCGGTATGACTTCAAGGGAAGTAAGGCAAGCCTTACGCAGAATGAGTTCGAGATCACGATACTTGCTGATGACAGGATGCGATTGAAGGCGATAGTAGACATTCTCATGGCGAAGCTCGCAAAGAGAAATGTCAGTTTGAAGCTGCTCGATTTTCAAGAGGCAAGACCAGCTGGCGGTGACATGCTCCGTCAAATCGTTACGGTGAAGAATGGTCTCCAGGATGAGGAGCTTCGTGAGCTGGTGAAGTTGATAAAGTCCAAGAAGATGAAGGTGCAATCGCAGATTCAGGGGGAGCAATTACGAGTGACTGGGAAAAAGCGTGATGACCTGCAGTCAGTGATGGCGGTGCTCCGTGAGGAAGCATCCGACTTAGAGCTCCAGTTTACAAATTTTCGCGATTAGCCCTGAGTCTGCTATGGGTCAAGGGAAAAATCAGCTTGGGGTCGAAGTTAGTCCCTATCTTTTACAACATGCTCACAATCCGATTTGGTGGTTTGCCTGGGGAGATGAAGCATTCGTAGAAGCTCAACGGCTTGACGTGCCAGTATTTCTCTCAATCGGATACTCTACCTGCTACTGGTGTCACGTAATGGAGAAAGAGTGCTTTGAACACATGAGTGTGGCAGAGGCTCTCAATGGCAAGTTCGTCTCTATTAAGGTCGATCGAGAAGAACGCCCCGATGTCGACCAGATATACATGGATGCACTCGTAGGAATGACAGGTCATGGTGGGTGGCCGATGAGTGTTTTTCTCACCCCCGATCGTCGTCCTTTCTGGGCTGGTACATACATACCCCGAGAACATTTTTTACCCCTCTTACGTGAAGTCTCGAGTCGGTGGCACTCCGATCGAGACAAGATTGAAGAGGCTGCTGAGCGAGTAACGGATGCTATTGAGTTCGAGTCGAGAGAGGTCTCAACGAGTGAGGCACAACCCCTTAAGACCGCTGAGCAAGCGGTAAAGGAGTCGCTTA
>JBMTVV010000384.1:0-2268 GCA_049451755.1 Bdellovibrionota bacterium | reverse complement strand
CAAATCTTTAGAGCATAATTCATTTACTTGGCATGCCAAACTTTTTATTATCGCAAAGAGTAACTATTTACGGGATCGTACAAATAGTAAGCTTACGGGAGCAAATCTTACAAGAAAGGCCCCCTTACCACTAAGGAGCACAAACCATGGAAGATGTTTGGAAGCAGTTCGAGGAGAACAAAATCACCCATAGCGCGGCGCATCACCTTACTGCTGTGAAAGAGTTACGAGAATCTCGCGGCTACGCTCGAGTGACGGATGTCGCTCGATTGCTCAACATTACCACCGGCAGTGCCTCGACGAATTTAAAAAACCTAAAATCAAAGGGGTTCATCACCGAAGACGAAAATCGATTCCTTGAGCTCACAGACGAAGGACTCCAACTCGCTCAAGCGGTGCTCACCCGAAAAGAGATCTTCTTTCGATTTCTCGTCGATGTATTGAATGTGAACAACGATCAAGCTGAAATTGATGCATGCAAAACCGAGCACCTCATTAGCGCAGAAACTGCGGCTAAACTTGAGAAGTTCGTCCAACAGCACAAGTCACGGGACGCTGCCTAGGGCACAACAAGAGAGAACATAGGACCACGCACGATGACGATAAAAGCAACGCTAAAGCAAGAGATGAAAAATGCCATGAGGGCAAAAGAGAAGGTGAAGCTTGAAACCGTTCGCGCTCTTCTCAGCGCTCTTCAATACGAAGAGATGAATAAAAAAACTGAAGAGCTCTCTGACGAGGCTGCGCTCGGAGTGCTGAAGGCAGAAAGAAAAAAACTACAAGAAACAAAAGACTTTGCTGAGAAAGCTGGTCGCACAGAGTCAGTATCAGAGGCCAATGCGCAGATAGCTGTCATCGATCTGTTCCTCCCCTCTCAACTAGCAAGAGAGCAGATTGAAACAATCATCTCAGAGCTCTCGAAAGAAGACCCTGAAGCGAACATGGGGAGCATTATGAAACACCTTCAGCAGAACTACAGTGGGCAATACGATGGCAAAGTGGCCTCAGAGGTAGCACGAGAAGTACTCGGTCGGTAGAGACTAAGAACTCAAGTCATCGCCTCCTTGTACTTCCCTCTCTTTTTCTCTCTTTTTCCTTCATGAGATTCGGCTCAGAGTCGTCCTCGACCGGCACTCGTTCAACGTAGCCGAGGGTTGAAACGACAACTCGACCCCCGCCCTCTTCGTTCTCGCGCGGATGTATGTCGAGGTCATGCTTGCTCAGGTATCCGCGAACCCGCGCATGAAACTTATCCACCTCGCTCTTTAACCACTGCTTAATCTGCGGCAACTCTTTTTTTGAAAGGTTATCATATTCCGTGCGGTAGTGGGGGTTCCTCGGTTCATGCCCAAACTCAATGTTATCATGCACCGCGTGTAGGAGAGTGTCCATGTCCATCCCGGCAAGTTGCAATCGCCACCGGTCAGAATCATCCCCCTTTGAAATAGCACGGAGGAGTTTGAGCTTTTCTCCTCGTTGTTCAACCATCCCAAGTCTCTTTAGCTCAAAGAGTACCGTGCCTGGATTTAGGTGCTGACTAATAGATGATACCAGTTGATAGAATTCGCTGTTATCAGAATCGAATGTAAGGTGTCGTGCTCTGCCAGCACCATCTCGGTACTGCGGATCCTGCTCCCACCGATTTAACACTCGCGATACAAAGTTTGCCGATCGTCGCTCCGGATCAACCTCACCTGAAGTGATATTCTTTACATCAGCTCGAGCAATCCCGGTTAGGATACTAATCCTGCTCGTATTGATCTTTGAAGTGGTTCGCTCAAGTTCTTCACGTGCGACCCGCACGTATGCAGCTCTTGCAAGATCGACGAAGTGTTGAAACGGCACCTGTCGACGCAAGAAGAATCGTGCCGCGCCTTCAAGCATCTTCGAATAGATTTCGCTCTCTGAAGCCTCTTTGCCTTTCTTACTCAAGGAGATCTCCTACATGCAACTTTCTGGCACTTTTTATACTAACGGCAGTAATTTCGTGGTGCTAGAGGGCTCCTCGCAGCATTTTTCTCATGCCGAACTTTCATGGGTATATTCAGATAGTTACGACCCCGCCCGTCTCCCTTAAGAGCCACCACAAACTTTACCTGAAGCAACGTGTGCTATTTGCCGGATTACATATTAGAGCATGGCTTCTCCTCGGGTCCGTGAGGAGAGGAGAGTACTGGGGGATATATGAAAAGACGACTTCTAAAAAAACAATTCACGCAATCAGCCGGGGCATCACTTGTTGAATACAGCCTACTAGTGGCTCTTATC
>JBMTVV010000383.1:0-2281 GCA_049451755.1 Bdellovibrionota bacterium | reverse complement strand
GTGAGAAACCTATCATCGCCGAGTAATGACGTCATCACGCACTCTTCAATAAGATCATGACCAATCGGATTTGGATGGCATGCATCACTTGTCACGTAGAGTACTGGCTGTTGTTCAAGAAGCGAGCCGTAGACGCTTTGGATAGTGTTTAGATTTGGATGAGAGATCGCTCCTTGTTGAATACGTGGTATTGCTTTTCGAAGAAGTACTTGTGCAGGCACATATATAGTTTCTTTGTTCTCTGCGACTTTTCGCATGGCCTTTTGATAAGAAGGTGGCGTACATGCTGAGACAAAGATCACTGTATGAGCACCGGCTTTTTTGCTCTTTCTCTCAAAGTATCTGAGGTTTTCTCGATATTCTTTTATCGATACAGCAGCCTGCTTATTCTGGGGCTCGCCTGATGATTTCTGTGCTACTTGTGAGAGGGTTAGAGAGAGCGTCTTGATGAGCTGGGAGTTTCGTACCAGAAAAGAACGGACTCGTTGCAAAAACCCTTGTTGCTGAAAGAACTTGACGGCTTGTCTATGCGGTAGACTCGCAAGCCGAGCGTCGTTTGCACCAAAGCCGATGATGATAACGTCAGGCCTTATATCATCGATAAACGCATCAAAGATGAGTCTCCCAAACTCGGATGAATCTCCAGGCATTGCAAAGTTAATGTGTTCAAAGGAGAGCTTGGGATAGCGCTGACGGAGATCCTCCAGCAGTAGCGAAAGGTATGTGTAGTCGTCATCGACACCCCAGCCGAAAGTGCTCGAATCTCCGAATGCAGCAATTCGAATCGTTCCATCGGGCTTTGTTGACTGGATGTCTGAGCCCCGAAATCCAGCGGAGTTGCTGGTTACTGTAAATCTTGGCTTATTTCGTTCTTTCCATGAAAACGTATCGATGACCGAAAAAGTTCTCGATGGCTTCATGTGAACTCGGAATCCATCGCCACTCTGAAAATTGCTCATCCATTCGATTTCGTCCTCGGAGAAAGCTTTCGGTTTAGTAGTTCCTGGTACCATCCAAGAAGGCATTTCTAAGGTGACTTGTTTATCCTTGTCACTTTTGAAGAATCCTGCTGCAGCTACTATTCTGAAGAGACCTTCACAGAGCAGGAGGAGCAAGAGTGGAAAAAATATTGAAAGTAAGAAGAACCCTCTCCAGCCAATGCTTTCCCGTCTTTTGAGGTCGTTACTCATCAGTAGTCCCTTGCTCTCTAAGCATATTTCTTCCGTCTATTGTATTGAAAGTCGGGAAGAGTCTCACAGTCTCGCTGTATTCCTGGTACGGAAGCAAGTCACCTAAGAATAAAATATCCATACAGCCTCGTTCGCCTTTGGGAAAAAGTACTTCTTTTTTAGCCACGATTCGCAAAACCTTACGGCTCGATGGGTATCATGTGAGTGAGATTCTTCGCCCCACTGTTGGTAACAAGCACGTCGTCTTCTATTCGCATTCCGAATGGTGGCACTCTTTTTGTTCCTCGCCGCGAATAGATGCCAGGTTCAACGGTAACGACCATTCCGGGTGCCAGTACGGCATCTCCAGTGGAGCGAAGTGCGCCCACGTCATGGACAGCAAGTCCGAGGGCGTGACCGAGAGAGTGCGGAAAGAATTCACGGACGGCTCTCTCTTTTCTCAGTTTGGGTAGGCTTCCCTTCAGGAGACCGATATCTCGGAGTCCTTTTAAGAGAAGCTCTTCGGTTTCGCTCTGTAGTTCTCGCCAGACCTTGCCCGGCCGTACCCGCGAGACAATATGCCGCTGGGTCTCTCGAAGTAAGTGGTAGGCTTCTCGGTGTGGTGAAGGTGGGTTTTTTTCTCCAATGGCAAATACACGAGTAACATCTGAGGCATATCCACCAGCGATAGCACCAAAATCAACGGTGAGATACTCACCACTTTTCAGTTTTCGAGTACTCGGGGTGTGGTGTAACACAGCTGCGTTCGGACCCGAGGCAACGATTGATGGAAAGCTCTCTGACGAATGCTGACTCTCTATCGCGTGGCGGAGTGCGAGGGCAATGTGTTCCTCCGTAATACCGGGGGTGAGTAAATGACGGATTCCTTGCAGACTCTTCCAAGCGATATCGACTGCTTGCTGTGTTTGTCTCACCTCATAAGGACTCTTTCGTAACCGAAGCGGCTCGAGCACTGTATCGATGTGAGAGAGAGTTACCGGTTCGGTTCGGCGACGGTGAGAGGGACTAGCGAGCAATTCTTGGGCGATCGTGTAACCGTCTTGTCCCCTTTCATTTGGATAAAAAAGCCACCCAATGCGTGCCTCGATATG
>JBMTVV010000382.1:0-2290 GCA_049451755.1 Bdellovibrionota bacterium | reverse complement strand
GAGCACCTCACATTTGAAGGGCTCATCCAAGGTGATGCTCGCGAGTATGATGAGCTCACTGAAGCGCTTCAGAACTATCTTGAAACAAGCACTGACCTAAAAGCAGTTGATGGTGCGGCGCTCGGACTACGCGCTACAGGCGAAGAACAAGAATACGTCCCAGATAAAGTCGGATTCCGCCACATTGGAAATCCAGAAGAAATTCTTCAGAAACTAGAAACCGTTGGGTATGTGTGCCAGCCATTCATTGCAAGTCAGGTGGCTCTTCTCTTAAAAACAGAGCTTAACAGTATCTCGTCTGTCATGATGGAAGGCCCTTCTGGATGCGGAAAGAGCTTTCTTGCAAAGTCACTGGCAAAGATTACCGGTGCTGAACTCATCGTCGTCCAATGCTATAAGGGCATGCAGATGGATCACCTCATCGAGAAGACCTCAGATGCAGCCATTGCCCAAGCAATGACAGGACATGAAATACCAAGAGATGACCTCGTTCCACTTGGACCGATTTCACAAGCGTTCTTACGCTCAAAAGAAAAGCCCGTTATCTTACTCGTTGATGAGATTGATAAAGCAGATTGGGCAATCGATACCTTCTTCCTCGGCCCGATTCAAGATGGAGTCGTCCGGCCTGCCTCACGGGCTCCGATTGAAGCCGACAAAGATAATCTCCTCATCATGTTTACGAAAAACATGGAACGCCCCCTAAACGATGCACTGCTTCGTCGGGTCCAACCGATCAAGATGGACTACATGAAGCCAGAACTCGAAGAGAAGGTGCTCTCAAAACACTGCGCTTCAAAACTCGTAGAGAACCTTATTCACGTAGCACGTACCATGCGCTACCCAGATGAGGCATACCCGATTGAACGTGCACCTGCTCCTGAAGAACTCTTAAAAACCGGAAAGTATGTCACTCAACTCCTCAAGTGGCACATCACTGACTACTCGTTCATTGGGAAGAATATCTGGTACATGCTTGCCAAGTCAGAGAAAGACCGTGAGTCATTTGAAAACCTCCTTCGCTTTCATCCGGATTTTCAAGATCCACTCGTTCCCGACAATCGTAATGCCACCCAATATCAGATCTTTGCTCGACTTGGACGATTCGTACTCGATGGCATTGTAGAGGATCCGACCTCTGAGCTCCGAAAGAATGCGTATCGCCCTGAAGGGATTGGCTGGCATACCGCCGGGACTCCACAGGAGCTGACAAGAAAGCTCAGTGAAGTTGGCTACCAGTGCCTTCCGTTCGTAGCGCAACAGATCTCACTCCTCCTCAATACGCCGTCGAAGAAGGTCCGAAGCCTCCTCCTAGAGGGTCCCTCCGGATGTGGTAAGAGTTTTATGGCGAAGTGTCTTTCGAAAATTGTCGGAGCAGAGATGATGTGTCTCAGCTGCTATCCTGACATGGATACCGAATTTCTTGTTGAAAAACCTTCACAGATTGCTCTGCTTGAATCGAAATCAGGAACTCGAATCCCAAAGCGCGAAGAGCTGGTTGAGCTCGGTGTTATCGCGAAAGCATTCCAAAAGTCAAAAACGCAACCAGTACTCTTGCTCATTGATGAGATTGATAAGGTTGGGCCGCATCTTGACACCTTCTTTCTTGGGCCTCTTCAAGACGGAACCATCTGGTGTCAGTCTCGTCCGCCGATCGATGGGAATATCAGTAACCTACTTGTCGTATTCACTAAGAATATGAATCGAACCCTCGATCAGGCACTTCTTCGAAGGCTTCACCCAATACGAATGACGTACCTTGACTCCACACTTGAAGAGAAAATTCTCTCTGAGCACTGTCATCCACAACTTGTTGCAAACCTTGTATCAATCGCAGACAGGATGCGGCAGAGCGATGGCTCATACGAGTTCCAGCGGCCACCTGCTCCTGAAGAACTCCTCACGGCAGGCCACTACCTCATGAAGATGATTGAGTGGGGACAAGTAGACTTTGGAGAGGCCGGACGAAATATCTGGGCTATTATCTCGAAGTCAGAACACGATAGAGCTGTTTTAGAGCATATGCTCCGATTCCATCCGGACTTTGAAGACCCACTCGTTCCAGATAGTCGTAACGCGCATGTCTCGCTGATCGAAGCCCGACTTGGTCGGTGGGTTCTCCGTGGCCTCGTTGAGGACCCGTATGAAGAACAACGCCAAGATGCGTGGTTCAATGGGCAATACAACTAATTGAAATAGTCTATGGGAGTGAGGAGAAATCTCCTTCTCTCTCTTGAAAAAAAACACTACGATAGGCGCTATGTCTGAATTCTCCTATCGCTCAGTGCTC
>JBMTVV010000381.1:0-2309 GCA_049451755.1 Bdellovibrionota bacterium | reverse complement strand
CTTTGAGTAATATCTGCGTGCTTTGAGTTCTTTAAAGAGTCCTTCTTTGATGAGTTTACGCTTAAGTACTTTAATGGCCTTTTCAACGCCATGGTCTACGACCACTTCCATTGCTGCTAGCTTTGCTCGCTCTGACGACTGAGGCTTGAAGCTCATGTATTTTTCCTTCGACATACCGTTTAACAACTCTTTTTCTTTGTTCTCGTTTTCCAATTCAGCTTCCACCTAAATAAGTCGTTGCCTAATTAAGCTACTGATAAATCTTTCTCTATGGACCTCACGAAGTGGCCGTGTGCCAACATTCATTATAGGCGAGCCGTGTTGGAACGTCCAAATAAGCGCTTCAGAAGAGTATGCTTCTCCGTAAAACAATGCAAGTGTACGGAACTTTTCATACTATTCCATGTTTCCCTTCTTTGTCGCCATTTGCAGGAATATGGGTGCAGGAAGAGCTAAGTATCTGAAGCTACACACTTTTATCGATGGCTTCTCCTTTACTGGGAGCCGCTCGCGGATTCCCTGAGAATCTGATGAAAACCACCTCCTGGGGGCAATTATAACGAAATGGGAGTTCAACGACCCCAATTCCCCGGGAAGTAAAAAGCGAGAAGTCATCAATTGCTTTCAGTCCGTATCCGTATTCAGGAGAGCGAATGTTGTAAGTCAGTGGTCCAATAGTAGGGAGCGCAATTTGTCCCCCATGGGTATGTCCACACAAAACGAGGGCATCTGCAGGAATTGCGCCTTGGCACTCCTCAATGAGGTGATCTGGATTGTGGGTAAGGAAGATTTGTAGCCGGTCTCGTCGCGATGAGAATTTCGGTGGCTGTGGCATCCCCACCCAGTAATCATCGGCACCAGCGACTTCAACAGTTCCATATCCAGTAATTTCTATGTCCGTTCGTTGATTCACAAGGAGTTCTCCAACATGAGTTGCAAACAACGATTTGCATTCAGTGGGGGAGTGCCAGCAGTCATGGTTTCCACGAACTCCAAATATTCCATGGTGGGCATGAAACTGTGAGAGCGTCTGAAAAAGATCTGAGTAAATTGCACGGTTCAGATCTTCCCCGGTGAGGTCTTGGAAGAGGGGATTTCGATTTGGGGTAAGTGCTTTCGTCAGTGATGCTTCTGGGGCCCATATGTAATCACCCCCGAGAAGAATCAGATCAACCTTTTGCTTGTTGACGACTTCTTTGAGGTTTAAGATCCAGGTTGGATTCATTGCTATCCCGTGATGAATATCTGTGATGAAAGCGATGGTCAGTTGGTCGAAATGGTGAAGATGAGTAGGAAGCGGGATAACAAGTTCGGTGATTTCGAGCGTTCCAGTGGTGAATCCCGTCGTAGAGGAGTTGCCCGCAGTTCCTGATGACAGTGAAGCTTTCGCTGAGAGAAAGCCTAGCCCTGTCGCTCCTCCGAGTACCCCCAGTTTTAAGAAATCACGTCTCTTCATTTATGATCATGAGCCCTGTGCTCTTCTTTTTGCATGGGCTTCACGGGCCCGATGACTTCTTACCGCAGAACTCCACCCTCCAGAGCGTATCCACTGATCGAGTCCCGGAATCTCAGAATGACGCTTCTCGAGCGCTCGAAATTCAGGCCCGTGCCACCGTGCCTTCTCGCCCTTTTGTCGTACGGAATCACCGAGAACAGCATGACACATCTCATGATAGAGGAGGGGGGCAAGCCAACAGTGGTAGCTAGGATGGTCTAACTCTTGGGCGACCCGAACCCGCAACGAGTCTATGTTACACGAGGCGAGAGTTCGGAGTTGGCGCCTTTTACTCCAGATTACACGGTATTCTCTCAAACGGGGCTCATTTGGAAAATATTCAACGATGAGAGACTCCCAAATACGGGCAAGGTGGGGGTCACTTTTTATCAGAGAGCTCTTATGGTTTCTCCCGGCGGGTGTTGTGCGTGGCCGTTTTTTCTCGTGGAGGTGTTTACTGGATTTCGTCGTATGATGAAGGGGGTTCTTTCTCTGTGTATTTGTCGTGGTAGGGAAGAGTCTCAGTTGCTCCCCTATCTGAGAGATGGTACGAGAGCTCCCTTTGAGTATTTTTTCAAACCACACTAGGTCTATCATGCCCCCGTAGGTTTAACATTACAGTAGGTCCATCCTTACACTAGGCCCATCATTTAGGACAGTGCCGTTAACCCGCTGCCTCTGTTATCTGAGTTGTGAGGCGGTTAGGCTTCAACAGCCTCCTTCTTTCGGGAAAGAACATCATTCGCCGGAGCTATACACCTCTTCCTGTCACTTCTATTTACCAGAGATAGTAGCAAAAAATTCAGCGAGGAGG
>JBMTVV010000380.1:0-2312 GCA_049451755.1 Bdellovibrionota bacterium | reverse complement strand
CGCCGAACGTTGAGGCCGATACCGAAGCACAGTTAGCAGAGATTACCCCAGCAATTGTCCGTGAGCTGAAGCGGTTTGAGCCACTCGGAGTGGGCAATCCGGGGCCACAGCTCTTAGTCCGTGGACTCGAGGTTCGCTCGGTGAAGGTGCTGAAAGAGTCACATCTAAAAGTCTCGCTTGCCGATGGGCGAAATGTGATTTCTGGAATGATGTGGCGTACCCCAGAGCATCCCGCGATTCATGTTGGTAATCGTGTCGACATTGTTGGAAAGGCAGACCTAAATACGTTTTTTGGACAAACAGAACTCCAGCTGAATCTTCAAGCAGTTGAAGATTCAGCGAGCCGGTAGGTAGGAAGGAAGAAGAGAGATGCAACGTATTATCTTCCCGTTCATCACAGTGCTCTTCGTCGGTACGTTCGTGTGGGGGGAGCGCAGGTATCGTACACTTGAAGCAGAAAATGTGGAGCTCCGTCTCCGTGTCGAGCGGCTCACCACACAAAATAACCGGTTACAAGAGGAGTCTCGTAGCCTCACTGAAAAAATAGAGGCGGTAGAGCGAGAAGTGTCCCAAGAGACAAAAGAGAGTCTTAGTCTGCCTCGTGTTGAGCGCGAAGGTAGTGAGGCAGTATCAGTTGAAGCGAGAGAAGATGAGGAAGATCGCCGTGCCCGGGTAGCAGAGATGCAAACTGCGGCAATCGGGCGCCTGCTGAGCCTCACTGAGTCTGAAAAAGACTCACTTTTTGAGATGTATCGGGCAGAGCAGTTCGCCGATGAGCCACACGTCTCGTTAGAGTCTATTCTTGGGGCAGAGCGCGCGAATTTTATTCGAGAGGAGAAAAGGAAAGCCTTCTCTCGTTCTGAGTTAGAAGATGTTGAGCGTGATGCGTATTATTTCTCGAGAAAGCTCGGTCTTAATGAGGATCAAGAGTTAGAGGTATTAAGTGCACTCACCGATATTCAGAGTCAGTTACGTGAAGAGCGAAAGAGTGTTGCTTCACTTCCAATGCGTGAGCGAATGCAGTACATGCTCCGTGAAGCAAAGCTATATCGGCAAATTCTCATGCAGCGAATGCAAGGGATTCTCACGCAGCCGCAGTTAGCCCAGTATATTCAGTATGACAGTGAGTCGAGTGCCGCAGATATGGAGATGTGGCACAGTCCACCAGATGATAGTGCTGAGAATAAATAGGAAGTAAAGATGGCAAAAACAAGGCACGTGCTCATAGCAGGGGTAGGGTCGATAGGACTCTTTTTTGTCATAGCTTCTATTCAGGAGTCTCTTCTCGGTAAGCCTCCGACGAGTAATTTTTCACCTGCTCAACACGTGGCAGAAGTTTCCTATCAAGATCCTGACTTAGAGCGGTTACGGGAAGCAACTCGGATTCGACCGAAAGAGCGGGTTGTCTGGATGAGTCTTGCACAAGAGCTCTTACGAAAAGGGGCTGAAAATGTCATCTCCCGTCAGGAGGCTTCCCTTGAGGCAATAGGAGCACTTCGTGAGGTATTAAACATAAACCCTGAAGATTCAGAGGCACTCCTATTAATGGCTGATATCTCATTTGAGATGCAAGCGTTCACAAAAGCAACGGAATTCTACGGAGCGTATCTGAAGGGAAACCCGGAAGATGATGTCATCCGGTCTCGATATGCGAGCAGTCTAACCTTTACGGGTAGAGCTGGGGAGGCGAAGGGTATTCTCCAGAATGTGATTGAGCGGAACCCAAAGGCATTTCAGCCACGTGCCTTTCTTGCCTTTGCACTTGCAGAGCTCGGAGAGATTGAAGAGATGAGAAAGGCAGGCGATGAGGCACTTGCTCTTGCAACTGATGATCGTGCACGAGCGATGCTCGAGAGCTTCCTTCAAAAAATGGCGCAAGCAGGAGAAGGGAAGGACGAAGTCGGTGGGACACCTGAGACAACGTCAACGAGCACGCCACAGTTTGCGACTTTGAAGGGCACTCCATCAGGCCTCAAGGTTATGGATTTTCTCTCGAAGAACCCAGTTGCAGGTCCAAAGCTACGTGGTTTTCAGGAGGAGGGGAGCACCTTGAGAGTGCTTCTTGATAACTTTCCAATGGAAGCGATGCCTCCGTTTGCGCGAGAGAAATTCCTCGGCGGAATACGGGAGTTCCTGAAAGCAGAAAAAATCACCGACATTGACCTTATTGAGTTTCGAGATGCAACCACTGGCAAGCAAGAAGGCACACTGCAGCCATAAGTCGTACCAGTCACGACTAATACAGTTTTTTCTTGTTCCCAAGTACGGCAATCTCGGCGGTGAATTCTCGAGTTGTACACGATAAAAAAGTG
>JBMTVV010000379.1:0-2319 GCA_049451755.1 Bdellovibrionota bacterium | reverse complement strand
CTAGCAACACACACCTTCGACAGCCTTGAGCTTGCTAGTAAATTGGGAGCTGTTAAAAGAGCCCTCACGTCGCTTGAAGATAGCGAACAGCGATTCCGTAAAATTGCAGATGCATCTCCAGTCCTCCTCTGGATCTCCGATGAGGCTGGCAATAGAACCCTTTCTAATACTGCGTGGTGCGCATTCACCGGACTCGCGCAAGAAGAGAGCCTCGCCGAATGTTGGCGTGATACCGTTCACCCCCAGGACAGAGCCGTATATGCGGCTAAATGGAGCGATTGCGTGAAGTTGCAAAGTAAATTCCAGCACGAGTATCGCCTTCTTCATGTAAGTGGAAGCTACCGATGGGTGATGGAGCAGGCGATACCCCTCTTTTCATCGAATGGTAGGCTTGAGGCGTACGTATCGTCTTGCGTTGATCTCTCTTTACGAAACTCAGACGAACTACAAAATCAGCACAACGAAGCGAGGTTCCGAGCAATCAGCGAAGCGGCACCCTTGGGTATCGTTGTAACCGATTCAGACGGAACGTGCATATATTCAAATTCTCGATTTCAAGAAATAGCAGGAGTTTCATCTGAAGAATGTCTCGGAACCGGATGGCTAAAGACTGTTGATCCCCTGGATGCTCCTAGCCTTCACAGTGCACTGCATCATGCGACACAAAGTACGACTCCTTTCGAGATGACATTCAGATTTAAGCTACCGACAAATATCGTTGCTTGGTGCAATTTGAAAGCCGCCACAATCAATAGTACAGACACCGTTAGCGGCTGGGTATTCACCGTAGAGGATATCACGCAACAGCGAAACGCAGAGCAAGCTCTTCTTAATGCAAAGAACACTGCCGAGGCTGCGATGCAGGCAAAGGGCCAATTTCTTGCCAACATGAGTCACGAAATAAGAACGCCCTTAACAGCCATCATTGGATTTGCGGATGCACTCCTTGACGAAGGCTTGTCAGCCAGACAGCAACACACCGTTGACATTATCCGAAACAACGGCAAACACCTCTTAAGCATCATCAACCAGATCCTAGACTTAACGACTATTGATTCCGGAGCACTTACGATAAGTCCGACATGTAGTTCACTACGAGTAATTCTTGACGAGTTGCGGTTACTGTTCTCCTCGACAACCGCAGAGAAGGCAATCGAACTAACACTATCATGCGAGAAGACCGTACCCGACTTATTGATGATTGACACATTGCGCGTGAAGCAGGTCCTCATAAATCTGATTGGTAATGCGATCAAGTTTACTGACCGAGGAGTGATATCAGTACGAGCCCTTTGGCGGGCAGATGACTCTCGGCTTACTATTTCAATAAGCGATACAGGTATCGGAATTGAACCAGAAAAACTGGGAACTATTTTCGAACCGTTTTCACAAGCAAATGAATCGTCAACCAGATCCTATGGAGGAACAGGGCTGGGCTTAAGCATCTCACGCATGCTTGTAAGAGCCATGTCGGGGGAAATCAGTGCAGCCTCTGCACCTCACAGTGGCTCAACATTCTCTTTTGATATCAAAGCACCCCTTCCAACCGAACAAGACAGAGTGGTCAGCGTCGCACAGCAACGAGAATACAGGGGCATCATTGACTCGTCGCTTGCTCTAACCGGAAGAGTGCTTTTCGCAGACGACGCTCTCGACAATCGTAGACTAATTGAGCATCTGTTACTAAAAGCTGGGACGGATGTAATATTAGTGGAAGACGGGCTAGAAGCCGTGGACATACTTGAACGCGAATCATTCGACCTGATCTTGATGGATGTTCAAATGCCAGTAATGGATGGACTGACTGCAACCCGAAAGATTCGTGCAAAAGGAATTACCACTCCTATCGTAGCGATTTCCGCAGGCGCAATGGCCACTGATATTGAAGAGGCTCTGGCCGCTGGATGCGAAATGCACCTCAGCAAACCATTCGAACAAGCAGATCTTATACGGGTCCTTAAACGCTATCTTCACTCATCGTCAAATGGCCTCACTGCAAAACAAAGTAATACTGAAATTGATGATGAACTAGAGGACCTCATTGATGAATTCGCCGCTGATTTACCAAATAAGGTAGGGCCATTGGCTTTAGCATTAGAAAGAGAGGACCTTGAGCACGCATCAAACCTTGCTCACAGGCTAAAAGGAAGTGCAGGGATGTACCGGTTTAAAGAGATCTCAAAACTAGCAGACTCTATAAACTCGGCTTGTAAAGAGCAGAATCTGGAACAGGCGAGAAAACTCATACTTCAACTCTCTGATCTCGCCACGAAAGAGAGAAATTCGCGCACTTCAGTAACTGTCGATACAGCCGTTCAG
>JBMTVV010000378.1:0-2324 GCA_049451755.1 Bdellovibrionota bacterium | reverse complement strand
AACAGGAACTGCAGAGTGAACAGGAACTGCAGGGCAAACAGGACAAATCACAGACTCAATCTACCGGAACGAATCAGCCTCTTACCGTCAAAGAGGGATCAGAGCTTTCACTCGAATACCCAGGGATATCTACCACTGCTATTCTGATCACCGCCTCTCTACGACAGAAACTCCAACATAACTATCCGGATTGGTCTGTGACTTCTCAGCAACGAGCAGTAGTAAAGAACTTCACTACTGCTCGCCTTGCACATGAGAAGTCTCTTTCCGATCCCAGCTACACCTCGCGAGCTCTCATCACGGAAGCAAGAGGCCTTGAGCTCTTTTCTCGGAGTATTAACAATCTAGCTCAAGCCAGCAAAAAAGGTCCCCTGCAACAGACAACAGATACAGACCTAAACGCAAATGAAATATCCCCAGACTCCCCTACATACCAAAACGAGGTCATCGGCTCTCTATGGGCCACACAAGCTGCCTTTCTCATTTATCGTGATAACGAACAACTGTTCAACGGCCTTCTGAAAATTCTTGGTAATAGACTTCAAGAGACCCAAGCGATTTTTCAGAATGAGACGTTTTTCAATCATGTCATGTCCTCAATGTTACGCTCAGGCTCATATTCGGAGGCGAGAAATCAACTACTTCAGACCAAATGGCTTGGGCTTCGTGAAGACGATCTTCCTCCCATGCTGCGATAGCACTGATCCCCTCATGTATGCGTGTACGTTTGATTCTGCGAATACGGTTCTTATCAACGACCGTAGTAGCCCCCGATGCCCGTTCATACCTCACAAGTAAAAAACTCGGGGCAAAGCGAGCTTAGGGATGAAAAGAAGTATATCATCGCAGCGGTGTAACCTATTGGGTGGGGATGACCAGTGTTTCAACAGAGCGAAAAGAGAGAGCCTCCTCAGCCGCTAGGGGGCGTATCGATATCCATGACGCCTCCTGTACAGGCTCAGACTGCGCAGCAAGAGACCGATTCGAGAAGAACGGGAGAACAACACTTTCATGAGCTTTCCTTTCCTCAAAAAAGCTCTCTACACACCAATCGTGACCAGAGCCCAGCTCTATCCGTTCATCCTGCAGGTACCACTGAAGACATAGTAGCTGCACGAAAGAGTAGTAATCAGAAACAGATTGCTACGCTCGCATCGGCATCGATAACTGCCCTCGTTTCTGTGGCATCGGGAGCGCTCTCTTCGATCGTCGTCGGAGATTCGTTCTTTTCTGAGGCTCCGTTAGGGGGTAAAGGTTTCAATGGTATGGCCTTTCTCGCAACTCTTGGGATGTCAACGTTCCTGATGGGAGTGAGCGGTTTTCAAGCATTTACGGAATTACGGGACTGGCTTCGAGTGAGAAACCGTGACGCGAAACAACCGAATGCAGAGCTACTCGACGCGATCGCAGTCTGCTCCGAACCAGAGGCCTATAGATCTGAGGTTCAGAAGGCAGCGAATCTCTGCTTGCGCTACCTACAAGAGCCGGGCGGTGCAATAGTAACCGCTCATGCGTTGTCTGGCATCTATCAGGGCTTGCATCACATTGGACCTTCACACGAGATGGCTGCTCTCTGCCAAGAGCTCGGATTTTCCTGTGCCAGCCGCTATTCGGGCCTTCCGGTGCAACAAGAATTACTGAAGGTGATCCTTTCGTCAGCTCCCCAGCTCTTCCCACTTTGTAACGGGGAGCGGGAGGCAGAAAGGCTTGCTGAGTCACTGAGCGCGGTCGTAATGCTGGCTTCTCCCGGTAAAGCAGATTCTTTTTTCGAGGAGCTTGCCGTCGAGCTCTACACACTCGCAAGAGGCATTCCCAATCTACCCCTTGCAGCACGTCATGAGCTCTTGAGCACTGCGTACGAAATTGTGCCGAAAGATACTCCCATTGCAGAGAATGTAGAGCTTCAACTGCGAGAGGTCAGAGAGCTTGTAGCACGTACGAGATGAGACTTAGAGCACAAAATAAACCTCAGCTCCGTTTACACCTTCAATTCTCCAACGCCTCTTGTTCTCTCGTTGTTTTTTCTCCTAATTGAAGGTATTTTCAAAGTGTATGTTGTCGTACGCTAAATATTACTCGACCGATCGTATGCTGAAAGTCTTTACCCCACTCCTTCTCGTTTTTCTGATCGCTTCTTACTTACCAGAGGCAGTTGCTGAGGAGGAGGGGCCACCAGTCGACTTCGATTGCTATACATGTGAGGAGGGTGACGGGATTATAGAGGGGTGCGGCTGTCTGAGCCCTCTTGATGCGTGTGAATGTGACTCGGGGCCCTACGGGGCAGGAAGTATCTGCGGAATAAAATGGCGTCGACAACCCAATCC
>JBMTVV010000377.1:0-2325 GCA_049451755.1 Bdellovibrionota bacterium | reverse complement strand
ATAATGAGAGGGAACTTCCATGAGTCCGCGAAAATTTCGTTCATTAGAGCTCGGTTTAGCCGGTCTCGTGCTCGCTCTCGTGGTACTCCTCGGACTTCCGGTCATGTCAGGGACATCATCCGCTGCCCTCCATGTCACTCATCCCCAGACAAATGAAGTTCCGTAGACTCTCTCTCTCTCCCTTGACTTTTTAGTGCCATTTCCGCTTTTCTGAGCCGTGAAAATGCTCCTCCGAGAGCTTTTGCCCCTGTTTTCGGCTCAATTTGCACCTATTTCATGCGCTGTTTGGTGTTTTTCTCGCCCTATCATTGAGAGAAAGTGGGCAAAAATTGATGCCAGAGGCGATGTGGGTGATGTTGAGATCCATTGAGGCGTGTTTAAATCCTCGCTGAATAAGGTAATGTATCGGAGCGCACGCTTTTGCTTTTGGAGTTTTGAATGGCGGAAATTGAGACATCTCTTCAGCAGGAATCACGAGATAGATATCTGACTTATGCGCTGAGTGTTGTTACCGGGAGGGCGTTGCCGGACGTTCGTGATGGGCTGAAGCCAGTGCAGCGACGAATCCTGTATGCCATGGCGAACAATCTAAAGCTCAATCCAGAGGGTTCGCACCGCAAATCTGCTGCTGTGGTAGGAGAGGTCTTAGCGCGATACCATCCTCATGGGGATACTGCCTGTTATGATGCTCTTGTCCGGATGGCTCAAGACTTTTCGCTACGGTACCCACTTATTGATGGTCAGGGTAACTTTGGCTCCTTGGATGGAGATAGCGCTGCAGCGTATCGGTATACGGAGTCAAAATTGTTACCGATTGCGCTTGAAGCTATCGGGGAGATTAGTGAGGAGACAGTAGATTTTCGCGAGAATTTTGATTCCACTGTTCTTGAGCCCGAAGTCCTTCCAAGTCGTATCCCGCAGCTTTTGATGAATGGAGCATCTGGTATCGCTGTCGGAATGGCTACGAGTATTCCACCGCACAATCTGACCGAGCTCGTCAAGGGGCTGAAAGCGCTCTTGAAAGATCCGGAGCTATCAACTGCAAAGCTGAGTGGGCTTATTAAGGGTCCGGACTTTCCAACAGGGTGTCTCATTCTCAATTCGAAGAGGGAGATTGACGATATTTATCGTACTGGAAGGGGATCCATTCGGATGCGAGGTGAGTGGACGTCAGAGTCCCTTTCACGGGGAAAGGAGGCGGTTGTTATCACCTCTATACCCTACGCCTTGAATAAGGCACAGCTCGTCGAAAAAATTGCCGACCTCATCATCTCAAAGAAGGTACCACAAATTATAGATGTCCGAGATGAGTCAACAGAAGATGTTCGTATCGTATTAGAGCTGGCATCGGGTGCAGACCCACAACTAGCGATTGCTTATCTTTACAAGCATACCCCTCTCGAGTCGAACTTTCCTGTCAACTTTACGGCACTTACCCCGACTGGTTCTGGTGCGAGTCGCCCTGAGCTCCTTTCCCTAAAGAAGTGTCTCCAATTCTTTCTCGATTTTCGGGAGGAAGTGGTTGAGAAGCGTCTTCGGTATGAGCGAAAGAATCTGGCGCATCGTGTGCACATACTTGAAGGTCTTGTTGCTATCTATGATGCACTCGATGAGGCTCTGAAGATCATTCGGAACAGTGAAGGGCGTTCTGATGCGGCGAGTAAGTTGCGGAAGCGATTCAAGCTTAGTGAAATCCAGAGTTTTGCGGTGGTTGATATGCGGATATATCAACTTTCAAAAACCTCTATTGAAGATATTCGGAGCGAACTTACCGCGAAAACCACTCGGATGAAGGAGATAGATGCAATCCTGAAGAGTCGTGGGAAGATTCTTGCTCTTGTTGAGAAAGACCTCGACTCCGTAGAGAAGTCTTTCGGGGACAAACGACGCTCGAAGATAGTGAAGGATTACGAAGAAATCGAGCTAAGCGCGAGCGATTTTATTGTAGAGGAAGATGTCTACGCGATTGTGACCTGGGATGGCTGGATTAAGCGCGTCCGACAAACGAATGATATCTCGACTACCCGCCTCCGGGAAGGGGATGAGATACTACGCGCTCATCCGCTCTTAACGGTGGATTCTGTCGTGTTTGTGACAAATCTCGGATATCTCTATTCGCTATCTGTTGATCAGTTTCCCTCCTCAAGTGGATACGGGAGCCCCATTCAAAAATTTTTGAAGTTTCGTGATGGGGAAAGAATCGTCGAAAGTTTTGCTTTACATACGAAGAAGCCTTCTCAGGAAGCGTTATCAATAGCTGTAGACACGAGTGAGATCGAGGAGGGTAGTACACTTGCGTTGGTGAGTGCGCATGGGCTTGGATTC
>JBMTVV010000376.1:0-2340 GCA_049451755.1 Bdellovibrionota bacterium | reverse complement strand
GATCTCCAGAAAACAGGCCTGTTTTCTGGAGATCTTCAACAACAGAGGTGAGTATGCAGATGAAAGTCAACTTGCGGATCTCACAAAGAAAGAAGAGCTCGCACAAATTACCATAAGTGAACTCATCGAGTATCGCCTCAGACACGAACAGCTTATTCAACGAATCAACGAAGTAAGGTTACCAACGTCATATGAGAGCGATATGAAGGCTTACCTCTATCGCTCGCATGTTCATAAAGGCGACCATATTGCGATTGTCAAAGG
The DNA here is from genome assembly GCA_049451755.1 of Bdellovibrionota bacterium. Classification (GTDB taxonomy): domain Bacteria; phylum Bdellovibrionota_C; class UBA2361; order UBA2361; family RFPC01; genus RFPC01. The sequence goes on along the minus strand of JBMTVV010000376.1, from coordinate 2,076 downwards.
GATCATCACTCCTGACACCTCAGTACTAACGCGTGTACATCCAGAAGATACCTTTATTGATGTTTTTGGAAATCCCAAGGATGGTAGTAACACCCCTCTTCACCTCGCCTTAAAGGCCATAAGCGAGGCAAAAGTAGGAGTCCTCATTTATCTCCGTAGACCAGATCAAACACCCTTGGCTCGGTCCTTGCTGAGAGAGAATCAAAATGAACGTCCCGTCGGGACACGAATGAAAGAATATGGGTTAGGTGCTCAAATTCTTCGTGATTTAGGTGTACGAAAGATCAACTTACTAGCGAGCAGTGAGGCTCCTGAAATAGGACTCGCCAGTTATGGCCTAACAGTGGTCCATCAACAGCCACTCATAAATAGTGTAAGCAATCTGTAATGAACGGAGAATAGTCTCATGTCAGACATTGTTAGCTTTGCCGATGTAGCTCAACCGATCGTCTCCTTCTCACGCTCGGAACCTTCAGATGCCCTCGTTCTCAAACTCATCGATACCAAGTGGTTTCAACGTCTACGTGATATTAGCCAAACTGCCAATACTCGACTCGTATATATGTTCTCTGAACATTCTCGATTTGGTCACAGTATTGGAGTTGCGTATCTGGCAAAACTTCTTCTTGAGTCTCTAGAGGAGCATCAACCAGAAAAAGTGCGGCAATACAGAAGCGCAATACAGGCAGCAGCTCTACTACACGACATTGGACACATTGCACCGGGCTCGCATACCGCCTATACGACTTGGTTTCCAAACAGTGTGGATGCTCACGAGCAGATTGGGTGTCAGATCATTAGAGAGGATCCCGAGATATCGAACATTCTAAGACAGATTGATCCGGAACTCCCAGAGCTTGTCGTTCGTATTCTTCAAGAAGATAAGGCGCTGCCTCCATGGACGTGGGAGGTGATCTCAGGAGGAGCATGGAATGCCGATCGGGGAAACTGGTGTATTGTCGATAGCGTCATGGCAGGAGTCAGTTATGGTCAATATAATGTTGCGGCACTCATAGGCTCGCTTCACATATCTGATGATGAGAACCTCGCTATTCGTGAGAATCGACTCGATGCGCTAATGCACTTCAGCCTCTCACGACACGCCATGTACCGACAGATTTATCAACATAGAACGCTCATGGCAGCAGACATGCTCAATGTAGCGATTGCAAAACGCCTCAGAGACCTTCCGGAAGATGCCTACTTTGCAGATGCTCCAATGAGATCCGTACTCAGTAGCACCACGCCTCTAGAGCTGCCACTTCAGACTATTTTTCAGATGCGTGAAGGGTGGTGGCGTTATCACCTACTACAGTGGCAGGACTCACCCGACGCCATTATCTCCGACCTCAGTCAGAGATTACTTCATCGACGGCTCCTGAAAACAGTACGGGTTCTTCCGGATGAAGATGCTGAGCTATTACTAGCGAAAGCAGAAGAGGCCGTAACGAGCACAGGCTATAATCCATCATACTACCTACACCGATTCCGCCTTAGTCATATGCATCGGGGTGACTCAAAGCATGCACTTAAAGTCCTACAAGATAATGGTCGATTAGTCTCGCTTGGAACTGCGGAGCCCCTTTTTGAGCAACTCGTTGAAGAAACGGACACCCCTCAAAGAGAGTGGATCGCCCTACCGGCTGAGGCAAAGGAACAGCTAGGACGGAAACGATAGCCTGGGACCTACCAGCTATGTCCAGGGTTGTTTTCTAGGGGCGTAATAGCTCACGAATAGAACGGACAAAGACATCTGGCTGGTCGAACTCAGTTTCCAACTCCGGCGACCACCACTTTTTTGCCTCATCTGACGACATCCGAGCGATGTCTTTTGGGGTACACACAAATGGGATCTCCGGGAAACGGCGTCGCAAATCTCGTATAACGGGTTCATCGAAAGGCTTATGATCCGAAAAGGCATGCCTTGCGATAATCTCGAAGCCCATCTTCTCGAGTAGAGCGTAAAAACCAGAGGGCCGCGCGATACCACTTACTGCTACCACCCTCTGCGGTGGCTGTAGTTCCTTATCGATCTTCACCAAGCTGCTAGCCGTCATCCACGCCTCTACTGTAGGG
>JBMTVV010000375.1:0-2343 GCA_049451755.1 Bdellovibrionota bacterium | reverse complement strand
GAGAAATTCATTCCTCTTTTTATCACTCGCGCGATGCGAGATGAACCGTTACCACTCTATGGTGATGGAATGCAGATGCGGAGTTGGATTCACGTAGTGGATCACTGTCGCGCGTTGCTTCAACTCGCAGAGCACGAAGTGGTCGGTGAGGTATTTAACATCGGTGGATTTGAAGAAGCAGAGCTTCCGAATATTCACGTAGCAAAATTAATTGTCAAAGCACTTGGTAAGTCAGATACCCTGATACAACACGTGACGGATCGCCCTGCTCATGACCGGAAATACTCTGTCGATAGCTCAGCTCTGAATCGCTTAACTGGATGGGCGCCCCAAATACCATTCGCCGATGGGATTGAAAGTACGCTTGCTTGGTATCAAGAGAACGAGAGTTGGTGGCAGGCAATCTTAAGTGGTGAGTACGAGCAGTTCTATGAGAAACATTATAGTGCTCGTCATGCGGTCTCTTCTTCGGGGTCCTAATGAAGATCTGTGTACTTGGCGCGTCCGGACAACTCGGAAAAGAGTTGTTGCTCCCTTCACGCTCTCAACATCTCATGATCGGTTTCGATGAGAAACAGTGCGATATCACCGCGCGGGATGCCGTTCGTGATGTGCTCTCTCGGGAGGAACCTGATGTAGTTATCAACGCGGCTGCTTATACTGCCGTAGACAAAGCGGAGGAGGAGCGGGCACTGGCTTTCGCAGTGAACGACGAGGGGGTGAGAAATATTGCCATAGTTGCCAGAGAAATCTCCGCACGGCTTATTACTATCTCGACGGATTACGTCTTTGGCGGTGAATCGCAGCGAGAGTTGAACGTCCCTATTAACGAAGATTCCTCTACTGACCCATGTAATGTGTATGGAGCATCGAAGCGAGCGGGGGAGCTCGCTGCCCAAGAGGAGTATCCAGAAGGGGTCTTAGTGGTACGGACATCTTCTTTGCATGGGTCGCAAGGACCAAATTTTGTACATACCATTCTTCGTCTCTTAGAAGAGAGAGAGAAGATATCAGTCGTAGCGGATCAATTCATGTCGCCAACATGGGCGGGATGGTTGGCTGATGTGCTACTTCAGCTCGCAGAGAGAGCCGAGGTCGGATACCTCCATGCGAGTTCTGCTGGCGCGTTAACGTGGTATCAGTTTGCAGAGGCGATACGTGAGCTCGCATTATTTAAGAGTGGATCTCCAGCCCTCATTACACCGATTCCAACGGAACAGTATCCAACTCCCGCTCAGAGGCCACGGTATTCAGTGCTTGATTGCTCTCGGTTAGAGGAGACTATTCCTAGAGTTGTAATAGGGTGGGAAGAGGGGCTTCGTGCACATTTAGAGGAGCTCGGTCGATTGGCATGAGCAGTTTCATGCACAACAAACACCGCGGAGGAGGGGTAAATGGCTAGTGATGTGGCAGCAGTAATTCTCGCAGGAGGTCAGGGGGCCCGATTCTGGCCTCTGAGTCGTAAAGACTTTCCAAAGCAGTTTCTCTCCCTAGGAGAGAGCGGAGAGAGCCTCATTCAAGCTACGGTAAAGCGTCTCGAGCCACTTATTCCCCGTGAGCGTATCGTTGTTATTACGGCACAACATCTCACTTCACTCGTTGAAGAGCATACACCAGGGGTTCAGATTCTTGCGGAACCATTCGGAAGAAACACTGCCGCAGCAATCGCACTTGGAGCAAAGTGGCTCTCTGACCAAGGATTTCAGGGGGTGATGATCGCTTTGCCAGCCGATCATGCGGTGAAAGATGGTGGGCGCCTATTGCAAACACTGCAGGCGGCAACGACGCTAGCGGCAGAGAATGATGAGTTGGTGACTATCGGTATTCAGCCTGACCGACCGGATACTGCATTCGGATACATTCAGCGGGGAGCGCAGGTAGATGGTCGTGAAGGGGAGAGTGAACCGGGGGGGCGAGTGTTCTCGGTGAAGCGATTTTTTGAGAAGCCAAGTGAGAGACGTGCACGGCAGTACCTAGAGAGTGGTGACTTTTATTGGAATAGTGGGATGTTCGCATGGAGGCCGGAAGTATTTCTCGATGCATTGCAGCAGTTTTTGCCCGAAATGTATGCGGAGTTCCAAGCGGTTAAATTTCCGGCTGATTGCGAGAGCGTCACGGGTATCGTGGAGGAGCTCTATTCCCGGATTGAGTCAATCTCGGTTGACTTTGGCATCATGGAGCATGCAAAGAATGTAAAGGTGGTTGAGGCCTTTGATTACGGATGGAACGATGTGGGCTCATGGGATGCATGGGCAGAGCACTTTCAGCGGGACGCAGAAGGGAACCTTCTGAAAGGAGACTGCATATCGATTGATGGTTCTGGCAATATTGTCTCTTCTAATT
>JBMTVV010000374.1:0-2352 GCA_049451755.1 Bdellovibrionota bacterium | reverse complement strand
CGTACGCTTCGAGAGCTACTCAGATAAGGAGAGAACAGATGGTAGATGTATCTCACATTGGTTCTCCCTTTTTATTTCTTCTCCTCCACCCAGGCGCAGCTTAATAAGTAGTAAAAGACTGTGTCCAGCATAAGCGATGGTTGCGACTCCAAAGAGTTCTACCAAATCTCAATGGTCATCCCTGAACTCTCTGAGGAGAGTAGTATTTGGAGTCGTCTCTGAGGATGATTCTCACCTTCAATCTTCTATGAAGGATTCAAGACCTTTATGAGGAAATTTTGTTCTCAATTTCTCTAGAGCTCTCTTTTCAATCTGCCGCACCCGTTCATGGCTCACCTGTTTCCCATCACCTATAATATCCCCAAAGCGTTCCGCAATTTCTTTATGTGTGAGAGCCCTAGAGGACGCAAGCCCAAAGCGTAGTTTCAGAACTTCGATTTCAACTTGACTTAGTCGTTTTTGTAGCACTTCAGCAATATGGCTTTTCAGTTCTGCGGATGTAAGTTCAGCAATGACATCTCCTGAGTCTTTTCTCGTGAGTACGTTACTAAGTGGTCTGTTGGCGTCATGGCCTTCTGAATAGTCTAAACTCCGTGGCGGATTGACATGTGTACGGAGAGTCCTAAGAGCGGTCCGGGATATCTCAAGCTGTTCGGCGATAGATTGGTCGTCAGTAGCTTTGCCTCCTTTCGCTAAGTCATCAACAGCGCTGATAAATTTCCGTATTAAGCGTTGACGGTCAGACGGGATACGGATAGTCCTTCGCTGAGCCATGAGCCCATTATTAATCGATCGCTCAATCCACCAACATGCATAGGTCACGAATCGAACGCCTTTCTCTGATTGAAACTTTTCACACGCACGTATGAGTCCCAAATTTCCCTCTTGAATGAGGTCAATGAAATCAACGCCAAGACCTGTGTAACGCTTTGCTATCGCGACAACAAGTTTGAGATTGCTGGAAGCAAGTTCTCCTTTGTGCTGGTGATACTCTTCAAACCTACCAATAAGACTCCGCTCCCTTGCAAGAGCTTCGCCTGGAAGGGTCGCAAGAGCATACATGCGGGGAGATGATTCTTTCGTCCCTTCCTGATGCAGAGACAAAAGCGCGGTAGCTGTGCGTCGAGTCAGATCATTGATAAAACTCTCTCGAAGCATGAGGGCGCAACATGCTTCTGAGAGCTCTTCACGCTTTCGAGAAAGAACGTTCTGATCCGATGCCTTTGTTAGCGATGGCATCTCTGTTGTCGAGAACGCTTTTACGCACGTGTCGATACGTTGAATTTGTTCTCGAACTTCATTGAAGAGTAGTTGTCGACCTCCTTTTTCCGTAACCCGTGGATCATCAAGCACAGATTCTTGGGCACGGCTTTTCGCCAAGACCTCCTTGAGGGCTTTTGTGAGGTCATTCGCTGCGAGTGGGTATTGAAACAACTCCTCTCGAAGGAGTGCACGAGAGCGCTCCACATTCTGTGTGAGAGTGATCTCTTGAGCCCTCGTCAGCAGAGTAGTGGTCTGAAGATCTTGAAAATAGTGCCTAACCTCGTCTACGGCATCCTCATGTTGCGCGCGCATTCGCCTCGACGGTGCTTTGGGGAGAGTCTCTTTCTCAAGTTGGAAGGCGCCACTCGTTGCGCGGGTGCCTCTAGTCGCTGAAGACCTTTGACGGGATTTATGGTGCTCTTCTTGATTCATACAGAACAAACTAACAAGTGGAAGGTGTAGCGTATCAGAATAAAGATACGTATATCCGCGTTTTAAGGAAAAATGCGTGGAAAAAATCTCTGGTCATTACCCAATCCCCGATGATGTGAACTTTTAAGCCATAGGCGGCGCGATACTTCTGACATGTCTACCTCTAAAAACCATACGAGTTTTTGGAAGCCAGCAAGGATTGACTAGCCGACGCCACTATGACACTTTATTTAACTAAAGCGCTTTAGTCAAATAAAGCACCTCTAGGGGTATTAAATAGTGGAAAATATACAGCAACATACGGAGCAAGGCGGTCTTAGTCTCGTTCAGCAGCCTCAGCCATTGGCTGGGACTCCAATGCTCGCGGAGGCGAGCCTACCACCAGTTGAAGGCTTCTTTCCGATGCGACCGTCGGCGGATGCCCGATCCGGCGGAGAGGTTCTCAGCGATCTCAGAACACGACTGAAATGTGAAAGAGCCGTAATCGCTCAAGGGTATGGACTAGAAGATGGTCCGCTTCCTGTTCGTTCGCTCGCATACGCCATTCCTACTCTTCGTCTTTTACGGGAACTACCCGAGACAGCAACTGGTGAAATCTATATCGCGACAGAAGGCGTGCTACGGGCGAACCCAACACTTGATAAGGATGCGGTTTAC
>JBMTVV010000373.1:0-2389 GCA_049451755.1 Bdellovibrionota bacterium | reverse complement strand
ATTTCTGTATCGCAGATATTGTCGTCTCAGCGAGGTCATTACATCTTACTGCTCTTATCACCATTTCTTACGTGCGAGCAGCACGACGGGTAGATACCAAGTACTACCCAGCCTCCTATGATACTAACTATTACCTGACGATTTCTGGAACTCCCTCATACCCAACAGACTCAAAGAGCCATTACCCGAAAGAGCGCGGTATGCTTCTCTCTCGTTGAGCAAGACCGTGAAGGGAGGGCGAAGAGAAAAAGAGAAAAGCGCATCAACTATCTTGTCCGAATTCCGTTGGTATCAAGCCTTGTTGCTTTTACCATCGGAAGCGTGACAAGAGATGTGCTCTCTCAGCGCGAACGCTTTCACTTTAGACCTGCACTACAAAGACCTGCGGCCGGTAATTCAATACTCCGGGATCGTCTCATGGATCTCGCTCCTATGCAACGTAATCAGGGGCTGGGGTGAATTTAGTCTCTTTTAGGGGTGGTACGGGGAAGGGGGAAGGGGTGATTGGTGCCAGCTACCAGTCCCTGAGAGGGGGATAACGAGATGGAATGAATACCTATTCTGTCATTACACTCTATTCTCGCTTAGTGAGCTCTTCCGCATTACTGTTTCGGAATGAATATATTAGTGAATAGCAATACGTTTGATTTAGACAAGAGGTTAGAAGACTCGGGCCTCAGATTGCCACCACTTGATACCATGACCACCGGTATCAGTACGGCCATTGAGATGGCAGAAGCTGCGAAGGAGGAGGACTACGGTAAGGCTGCAAGAATTGCTGGAACAGCAGTGGTTACTGAGGGTGCCGGGCAATTGTGTGAGCTTGCGGTGCCGGGCTCTGGCCCATTATGCCGCATCGGAGCAAAGGCGCTGATGGAGAAGCTCTAGCCTCTGTGGGCAAGAGTGCATAAGGGGAGAGCCTCTTCAACGCTGATGTATTCTTCTAGCTCAGTTGGTAAATCTTGCTAAGAAACCTAGTCGCATTATGGGAGCTGGGGAACTACTGAGTCTTGATGAAGCCCGAGAAGCTACTCTAGACCAGTTGTACCTAGTGCATTTGGACAGCTTCGTAAAAGCTCTGGCTCTGTTCAGCTCGTTGTACAATCCCTGAGTGAGGAGTGAATTGAGCTCCATGATCTTTCTCAAGCCGTCGTAACTTCTCAAGAACAACCTTTGCTCCGAGGCTTTCAGCATAAGCGATGAGTCCTCCTCGGAACGGTGGGAAGCCAATCCCCATAACAGTACCAAGATCAATTTGATTGGCTGCTTCCTTGCTTGGAATCCCAGCTACCCCTTCATCAAGACACCGTATGCCTTCATTAATAAGACTCATAATGAGACGCTCTTCAATGAGCTTTGAGTCTCCTGCATCTCGTTCGGTCGTAATACCGAGGATTGAGCGAATTTCAGGATTCGGGACCTCGTGCCCATCACTATACTCGTAGAAGCCCTTACCAGACTTTTTCCCGAGGAGTTGTTTCTCAACAAGTTTTCCAACAGAGCCTCGACTTTTCATTCGCTCGCCGTATCCGTCCACCATAATCTTGGCAACATGCTCGGCTACATCAAGTCCAACTTCATCGAGTAGTCGAATTGGCCCCATTGGCATGCCAAATCGTTGCGCGGCTCGGTCTATATCCTTAATGCGGTATCCCTCTTCGAGTAGCGCTCCTGCTTCATTGAGGTACGGGGTGAGTATCCGGTTCACCAGAAATCCGGGAACGTCTTCAACAATAATCGGGAACTTCCCAAGCTTTGTTGTGAGTCCTGCTACGATGACCACCGTACGGTCATCTGTTTCTTTTCCTCGGACAATCTCAACAAGGGGCATCTTCTCTACTGGATTAAAAAAGTGCATGCCAACTACCCGTTGTGGTTGCGCGATGCCTTCAGCGATGCTGCTCACAGAAAGAGAGGAAGTATTGGTACACAGTATCGCCTGAGCGGAGACTTGCGCTGCAAGTTCACCGAGCACTGCTTTTTTGACATCCATTCTTTCAACAATCGCCTCTATGACGATATTAACCTCATCCGTGTTAGCTGGATTCTCAGTCACTGCTTGAACGCGGTTCATGATCACACGTCTGTCATCTTCTGATAGGTATCGTTTCTTCTCCAATGACTTCGCAATCTGGGCTTTGCCGCGGTCTAAGGCTTGTGTTTGTGCGTCCTTTAAGATTACCGGAATCTGCTTTTGAGCGAGCGTGCCCGCAATGCCAGCTCCCATGACACCCGCTCCAACGACAAGGCTGTTCAGCGAGCGAAGGTCATCTTTTGCACCCTTCCCGAGTCGCTTCGAGCCCTCTGTGAGGAAAAAAAGATTTACAAGCGCTCGGCTTTCAGGGGTAACAAGGAGTCGCCCAAGTTCCGCCGCTTCGTGTGCATATCC
>JBMTVV010000372.1:0-2402 GCA_049451755.1 Bdellovibrionota bacterium | reverse complement strand
TACTGGCGTTCTCACTTTCTCTCACGTGCTGCCAGCTCACTCAATCTCCCGCTTATACCAAGGTGACTCTGGTCAGCACACAACGAACCTCTCACAATACCCAATTCAAAAAAGCGATTCGGTACCTCCATCGAGAATCAGACCTACTCACAAGAGAAACATCGAACATTCATACCCCTATCAGGGAACTACTACTCACTCAGCAGCCTGAGGATCTTGCTCCTCGACTCGTCGTAAAGACAACTACCGAGCAAGCACTCCCACTCTTCTCATTCGATACCGTCTTTCGGCACTTTGGAGCGACTCACCTAAAAGGAATTCGATTTAGCCCCGATGGCTCACAAGGTCTTGCGCTCCTCGGTACCTCAAAGGGTTCAACACTCATCAGATTTGACCCCTATTCGACTCAATGGCAGGAGGTTGGAGAACACGCTCCTCTCGACTTCCGATACCTCTCTCATGATACCGTCGCTCTCTTGCTCCATAAGAACGAAGCTCTTTCACTTGATGTGTTAGGCTTATCGATGCAATCGGTCACGGTACCACGGCCATGTATTCACGGCACCCTTCAACCCCTTACTGATATGTTGATAGCCGTTCAGTGTAATACTGGAATAGATCAACAGTGGTGGGCGTATGATATCGAACAAGAAAAACTCATATCGCTCAACTTAGAAGGAGAGATCGTATCACTCGCAGGATCAGGGAATATGTTTTTCGTGCTATCGCGAGTAGATGACGAGTCATATCGTCTCGCTCTTTCAAGTTCTCTCTCATCCGCTGCTAATGAGGATTACTACGATTTTTCGATCGGTCACTATCCTGAAGAGCTCCTACCTGTGCCGTCAGGAGTCCTGGCAAGAGTCCGTCACGGCTTCTTCCAATACTATATGTTATTTACAAACCAAAAAGGCACTCTACACGCTCCTATCACTATACATCAGGACGACTGTTCACTCTTTCATGAACCATACATCGGTACGGTTTCCTCCATAACGTTTCGATGTGAGACCCCTGTATCTCGTGAGGGAACCGTAACGCTCGACTTATCCTCGGGGATAATCTCTCAGCATACAAAGGACAATCATTCCCCCCGAGCTGGTATCGCCACAACTCTCGAAATGACAGAGAGCAATGATGGAACATCCATACCCATTACAATTCTTCACTCACCTGCTCGCCGAGAAGCCCACTTCCCAGTGCTCATTCTTGCGTATGGAAGTTACGGACACACCTTCCCTTCACACTTTCAACCCCTGCTTTCCCTTCTCACAAATCAAGGATTCGTTATCGCAATCCCCCATATTCGTGGGGGTGGGTTCTATGGCCCAAAATGGCATGAGGCAGCCAGAGGCAAATACAAGCACCGTACAGTGCTCGACCTCACTGCCGCTATCGAACACCTTAAAAAGAAATTTCCCCATCGAAATACTATCGGTATTGGAAAGAGCGCCGGGGCATGGCCTTTTCTCGCAACTCTTTCCTCATGCTCAGCGAATATTGATGCACTACTGCTGGAGATGCCTCTTGTCAACCCAGTGCTCCAAATATCAGAAGCTGACCCTTACTGGCGACAAGAACGTCATGAATGGGGAGATCTAACAGATCGCAAGATTCAAGAGCTCTATGCCCCCTACACCATGAAACATTGGAGGCAACCGCTACCTCCACTCTACATCCGTATTGGTAAAAATGACGCCCTACTCCCCTCACAAATTATTGAGGCTTGGATTCGTAAACTTCTTATGCAGTTCCCAGACCTCTCGCTTCATATGGATATCGGTGAGAATACGGGACATCTTGGGGCGTTCAACGTCAATGACGAGCTGTATGCACAAGCACATCAAGCAGCATTCTTACATAAGCTCGCTGAGAGTCTTCCAAAGAAGCGGTTCTCAGATGAGACTCTCAGCAAAGGATGCCTAGGGAATCTATAACGAACGAGTCCGTGAAGATGCTCAGCTACGAGAGAGCGAGCGCCTACTACCAAAAAGAGACGCCACCACAACTGACCGTTATATTCGGAGGCTCAGCCCTTATCCCTCAGCCTGCGCTTGGCCCATAGCTTGCTCGTCCGGTAGCATGACCCACCCTTGTGGCACTCCTGCTGCTATGGCTTCTTTGAGAACATCCAGTGATGCTTCTTTTGAGACGATGAAACCCTTATGATCGATGAGATATACCGCGGGAATCTCTAGAGCTTGAAAAGCAAGTGCTGCTTCATCATTTCCACCGTTGCCAGAGAATGCAAAGTGGACTCTTCCCCTTGGATGAACTGCAAGATACTCACGCAGAGGTATTTCTTTCTGATTCTCATCAAGACTAATGGCGAGGAAGACAACATCCTCACGAGCTTCTGCCGAGAGCGCAACGAACTCTTTTAAGGCCTTAAAAGAGTTCGT
>JBMTVV010000371.1:0-2403 GCA_049451755.1 Bdellovibrionota bacterium | reverse complement strand
TGTTTCAGAGCATCACCAAGAGTATATCGAGCTGGAATTTTATCAGTGAGTTCCCTATGGAATGGGATTCTGAGGAGGAACGTCCGTACGAAAACTGGATTCAAGTGATACCGTTCGTTCTCTAGCAGCACGCTGCCATACCCCTTCGTGTTCGAGCCGAGTATCAGCGAACCTGCTTTAAATCGGTATTTTCCGCCTTTGAGTATACGGAGCTCCTCTACCAGAAACTCATGCAGGTTTTTTCCCGATAGCCCATAGGCAAAGGAAAGAGAGCCGTCCTTTTTCTGAACGAGAATCAGATCTCCATAGGTGAGAAACCATCCATCCTGTACATTGGTGATATGCTGAGGAGTGAGGAGTCTCTTCTTCTGCGGGACAACCTGTGCCTTGCTCCAGATCTCACAGAAGGCGGGCACTGCCTCACGTAGAGCGTTGTGAATATTCGCATATCGTTTCGGGATAGAGCGAGAGCACTGCAAAACAACTGCAAGCCTTTGAAGGGAGGCATTATCGAGGGTGACTGGTTGTTTTCGTGAGGAGAATTGAACAGAGAGACCAGATTGGCTTAACTGAGCAGTTACATTGGGAGTTTGCGCAAATATTGGATCCCGCATGTGGATGAACGAGCGAGCATCAAGAAGGGTTCCTTGAAAATACGGAATGTCTCGAGTCTTGAAATCGTCTTTTTGAAAGCGTAGCTCCTTTCCGTAGAGAAGCACTTTCCCATCGAGGAGGTACTGAGGATACCCACTGAGCGCATGTTGAAAATCTTTCCGTATTTTATCAGGGGAAGTTTTTTTGGAAGGCTCATTATAATCTGTATGCCAAGTGATGAATGCCTCAAGGACTTCACCGTAAGCGGATTCTTCAATAAAGAGCCCATTAGGAAGGATTCGAAGATGTTTAAAACGAAGCTCTTCGGTAAATCTCTTCGCAGCCTCCTCTAGGAAGGTGATGAAGAGCCTGTTAAAAATGCTTCCGCTCACTGAGTTCCGATCAGCTTGTTTGGAATTCAGAGGTGTAGAAGAAAAGTCTATTTCAGGCGATGCATCTGCGTTCTGTGTGGGAACCGACAGGGCTTCCTTATGTAACTCAGTGTGAACGATCTCGTCGGTACTCATAAGCGAGCGTCTCAAATGAAGAGGGTCTCCAAGCCTTTACCCAGTGAGTGAGAGCATAGAATAATCAATGACAGAGCGCCACTCTATTGCAGACCGGCACCGCATGAGACAGCAGCATAGCGAGGTTGTGCCTACGTTCTTTACCGGTATTGATTTATACGAGCATTGTCATGAGGGCTCAGGGCGGAGGGGTGCCTGACATGCTCCCTTTTTCTGAGGATGTCTTTATGCGACTCTATGTCTCGCAGCTACAACTTGATGTGGGGAGTAGAAAGATGAGGAAAATACGTCTTAGTCGGCGGTTTGGGTTGCTGTTAGCCATTCTTTTCCTTTCCGGGTGTGTTTATGTGAATATCAAGGCGCCGCTCGACAGAGATGTGAATCGTACTGAGCTCGGTTCAAAGGTTGGAACTTCGAGTTCGCAATCCGTGTTATGGCTTTTTGCTTGGGGTGATGCCGGAACTGAGGCGGCGGCGCGGAATGGCGGAATAACCACGATCACCCATCTCGATGCGGCATATCGCTCTTATCTATTTGGGCTCTACTCGGAGCGTGTGACTATCGCTTATGGCGATTAAGTGCCTATGACGATGACCATTCTATTGTTCCGACATATTGTTCAGATCCATGCGGGAGATAGCGAAAGAAATGATACGAGCCGAATCTAAGAGACTTTCTTGGTATTTTCGAATTCTCTCCCTTTCGATGATAAGTATTCTTCTGACTGGTTGTATCCGTGGTTATCTGTATACGAATACTGTTGAGCCGTATTGTACTGATATGCAAAGCACTCCTAGAGCGCACAGCCGGAGTGATTCTGGCATTGTGAGCGTGTCTATTCCACGACTTCCAGGAGCCCGAACCGTATGGAGTAGTAATGCAATCGGAGATGCCGCAAAGCAGGCTGGGATAAAAGAGGTTTATTACTGTGATCTCAAGAGATTTTCTGTTTTAGGTGGCATTTACGGTAGTGAATCGTTAGTTGTATACGGAAGGTAGATCCTTACTCAATCATAACGTTGCTACCGCAGCAGACAAAAAACTGTCTCCTTCTTCTGCGCTGCGGTATCATGAGAGTAGCATCTCCAGAGTAACATCAGCGACTACGTAAAAGCAGTGCGAATCCCGCACTCTGAAGAGCCACTAAGTGAGTCAGGAAGGGAGCAATCCATGAAGAGAAAGAATATTGCGGTAGTAGTGGTCAAGCATTCTGATGAAAGAGAGGATCGATTAATTCTTCGTGATCAAGATGAGATCTGTATTGGAAGAGATAAGAGTAACG
>JBMTVV010000370.1:0-2405 GCA_049451755.1 Bdellovibrionota bacterium | reverse complement strand
TCGAAAGGCCTGCCCAAGGTCAATCCCTAGGTCATGGGATAAGAGTAGGACCCAGTAGAGGATATCTGACAGCTCTTCGCCGACCTCTTCTTTCCCCAGCTGCAAGGCTTCTTCTTCACTCTTCCACTGAAAGTGTTCACAGAGTTCTGATACTTCGAGGTTGAGGGATAGAAGCATATCTTTAAAGTTATGAAATTGCTTCCAATCACGTTCATCTCGAAATTGGACTACTTCGGACTGAAGTTTCTCAAGCGTTTCCACGCCACTCCCCCTTCTGCAATGGTTGCTATGTCTCTAGAGTGTGCCGTCTCTCCGAAGGGGTGTCTAGGAGGTAATGAAAAACATGTAAGACATCCTCTCTTTCGCATCGAGGAGAGGGAGCGCCCTCATGGTGTGCCTCGCATGCCGGTATGGGGCAGAGGGAAGGGTCCTGACATTCATCTTTCCCCATTTTAGAAAACTGCCTAGACTGAGCGCCATGAATAACGCTTACCTTCTCACCCTTGACCCATTTGCGATTCAATTTTCGGAATCATTTGGTATCAGATGGTATGGACTCGCGTATCTTGCGGGCTTTCTAGCGGGCTATCTCATTATTCTGTGGTTGTTGAAGAAGCCTGGCATGCTCATGCCTCGCTATCTTGTTGAGGATTTTATCTTTTCAATTGCCATTGGTTGTATCGTCGGTGGGCGGCTCGGATATTGTCTCTTCTATGCTCCGAGTCTCCTAACAGACTTTCGCAGTGAGATACCTTTTTGGGGCGTCCTAGCCGTGAACGAAGGTGGGATGGCAAGCCATGGGGGAATTATTGGGATCATCCTCGCAGGGGTATACTTTAGTTGGCGGCACCGAATCCCGTTTCTGCATTTGGGCGACCTTGTTATTTTCGGTGCGACGCTTGGCATTACCTTTGGAAGAATTGCTAACTTCATTAATGGAGAGCTCGTTGGAAGGGTATGTAATGGGTCGTGTCTCTTCCCAGTAAAATTCCCACAGGATATTCTCACGTGGCCTCTTTATGCTCCTGATAAATTGTCGTCTTTGGCTCCTGTAGTAGAGAAGCTTGGAATCGATGGTGCTACGTGGGCGAACATGTTCTTTCATGGAGAGAATTCGCAGATAGCAGGGGTTCTTCATCGCGTTATTGGTGGGGTGCAGGCGGGCAATCAAGAATTACAGGAAGCGCTTCGACTCGTCTTGATCGCGCGACATCCCTCTCAGCTCTATGCGGCACTGCTTGAGGGGTTTGTGCTTTTTGCTCTCCTTTTTTGGGTTTGGCGAAAGCCACGACGACCAGGGTTGATTATGGGGCTCTTTCTATTCCTGTATCCTATCATGCGGATCTTTACGGAGGCCTTTCGTGAGCCAGATCTTCATCTGGGATATCAGCTCCTTGGGTTGAGTCGGGGGCAGTGGCTTAGTGTTGCAATGTTTCTCTTAACGGCAACCTTCCTCGTTTGGATATATCGTTCACAAGCTGACAAGATCGGAGGGTGGATGCGCTCGTCCTCCTAAAGAGAAAAATTATGTGCCGTAAAAAACCTTCCTCCGAAGCTCGAGGTCTCCTCTGTTGCCTCTCAGTCGTCCTTCTATGGGGCGTCCAGCCATTTTTCATGAAAATTGCCCTCGTGGAATTCGATTCGTTCACCATTTCATGGTTTCGTCTTTTTACGGCATTAGTAGTGTTGGTACTTATGAGCCACCGTAAATTAGTAGGCTCTTTGCATACGATTAGACCGCATGGCTTAGGGCTTGCTGCAACAGGAATTTGTCTTGGTGTCAACTACTACTGCTTTATGAGGGGTATCGAGCTAGGGGGGCCGATCACGGCGGCGATAACTATTCAGATAGGACCAGTTCTCCTTGCTCTCCTTGGTGTCCTCATGTTTCGAGAGCGATTAAGCTTTGTGCAGCTTCTTGGTGTGATGATTGCGGCGATCGGATTCTCGATGTTTTTTCATGATCGTATGAGCTTTGCGAGTGGAGGATTTCAGTTTGACGCCATTATTATGGTCGCTATTTCTGCCTTATTTTGGGTCGGATTTTGTATCGGACAGAAGATCTTAGGAGCTCATGCGGGTGTGAACATGGTGAATCTTGCAGCATATCTTTCAGCATCCCTCATACTACTTCCATTCATTGTATTTCCCGAAAGTGACCAGCTGTTGACTACAAGTTTTATAGCGATGCTGTACCTAAGTCTGTCAACCGTCGTTGCATACTGGGCTCTCGGAGAAGCAATTCGTTTGATTCCCGTAGCCATCGTGAGCGTTTGTATCATTACAAACCCACTCATTACCGTTCTTGTAGTAGAAATCTTTCGATGGTCTGGGAATGAGTTTTTTGAGCCACATCCTCTCAGTGGAAGGGGGTATCTGGGTACTGCGATAGCACTCATAGGTGT
>JBMTVV010000369.1:0-2407 GCA_049451755.1 Bdellovibrionota bacterium | reverse complement strand
TCGGCGAAAACACTCCGTGTTTTCTCTCCCCGACGACTACCTATTCCACCACCCCGGCAGATTGCAAAGCTCTACAGACAGTAAAACTTAGCAATTCACCGTAAGCACAAGGGACAGTATCTTCTTCTTTTAAGTCCCCTCGTCGGCGAAAACACTCCGTGTTTTCTCTCCCCGACGACTACCTATTCCACCACCCCAAAGCAGAGGGATTTGAATGGGAGTAAAGCCCTCGCAATACTCCCAATATCTCCCATTACTTTCAAGAGGTTATCCTGAGTTTTCTCGCAGAATGGCTACTTATTATTGATATCAATCGGTAGCTCTACCCGTATATGCACGTCCTGCAGCTGCTGGTCGCTCACCTCAGAAGGCGCTCCCATCAAAAGGTCCTCACCGCTCTGCGCTAACGGGAACATGATTACCTCACGAATCGTCTCCTCACCACATAAGAGCATCACTATCCGCTCTACTCCGTGTGCGAAACCTCCATGCGGTGGCGCCCCGTAACGAAACGCTCGAATCATCCCACCAAACTCTCTATCCACATCCTCTTTCGAGTACCCAACATTTTCAAACGCTCGGTACATAATTTCCGGATTGTGGTTACGAATCGCTCCACTCCCAAACTCATACCCGTTACACACTAGGTCATACTGGTTCGCCTTCACATCTAACGGATGTTGAGTCTCTAACGCTTCGAGCCCTCCCTGAGGCATCGAAAATGGATTATGACCGAAATCAATCTTTCCAGTAGCTTCATCTAACTCATATAACGGGTAGTCCGTAATCCAACAGAAACGGTACGCACCCTCTTCGAGTAAGGAGTAGTCTTTCCCAACCTTGTCTCGCAAACGGCCTAATCCTGATAATACCTGCGCCTCAGGACCTGCAGCAAAAAAGACACTCGTCGTAGAGGTAATCCCAAGATACTCCCGAAGTCTCTCTAACTCCTCCGGCTCAAAGAACTTCACGATCGATCCCTTCGGCTCGCCATTCCCCTCTGCATAATCAAAAGAGAGATATGCAAGCCCTTGTCCCGTCATCTTCTTGAAATACTCAACCGTATCGTCAAAGTACTTTCGAGGAGGCACTTTCTCTAGAGCGACCGGTATTGCCCGCACCGTCCCATTCGATTCAATTGCAGACCGGAATACTTTAAAGGAGCTTTCCTGAAAGACCTCTGACACATCACGTATCTCAAGCGGATTCCGAAGGTCTGGTTTATCCGACCCATACCGTGACATCGCTTCGGCATGCGGAATACGCGGAAAAGGAGTTTCAGTGACAATTTCCCCTTCCCCCTTATGCTTCTCAAATAAACGAGACATCAACGCCTCATTCGCTTGAAGCACATCTTCTTGCTCCACAAAAGACATCTCAATATCGATTTGATAGAACTCTCCTGGTGAACGATCGGCTCGCGCATCCTCATCCCGAAAACACGGCGCAATCTGAAAATACCGATCAAACCCAGAAATCATAATTAACTGTTTGAACTGTTGCGGAGCTTGCGGAAGCGCATAGAACTTCCCCGGATGCCGTCGCGAAGGCACGAGGAAGTCACGTGCTCCTTCAGGAGAGCTACTCGTAAGAATCGGGGTGTGGTATTCTCGGAATCCGAGATCATGCATGATATCCCTGATGCTTCGAATAATCTCACACCGCTTGACAATGTTGTCGTGAAGCTTCTCTCGTCGTAACTCAAGGAACCGTTGCTGAAGACGCATAGCCTCAGGCGCATTGTCATCCTCTGCTACCTGAAACGGGAGCACTTCCGAGTGACCTTGAACAACATACGTCTCGCAGTGAACTTCTACAGTGCCCGTTTCTAGCTTGGGATTCACTAGGTCTGCCTCACGCGCTACGACCTGTCCCGTGACAGTGATAACACTCTCTAATCGAACTTTCTGAAGCTCCTCAAGGTGCACGTCATTAAAAATGACCTGAGTAATGCCATAGTGATCACGAAGGTCAACGAACAACACGCCCCCGTGGTCACGCTTGCGCATAATCCATCCAGAGAGCGTCACTTCACTCCCGACATCACTACTTCGAAGCTCTCCACACGTGTGTGATCTATACTTGCTCGTTAATTTCGCCATACTTCACCTTCCCTTCAAATCCGAATAACCTAGCGCTCTGATCACTCAATCGTCTAGCGACTTCCCTGCAAATACCGATCGAGTCCTGCAACATCAATTTTTGTTGCCAGCTGTTTTAACTGCTCCCCGATAAGATTCTGACGCCCCTCAAGCTTCAACACACCACCACTTTTCAGAAATATCGACAGTTCAGGTCGTGCACCACTCTCATCAAGAAGAGCTGAGCATCCACCTATCTGCAATCCAACACCGCCATCTTCCTTTTGTATCATGGCAGCCATCCGCCCCAGTCCTGACTCTTCTTG
>JBMTVV010000368.1:0-2427 GCA_049451755.1 Bdellovibrionota bacterium | reverse complement strand
CAGATATATCGAGAGAGCACATTCAAGACGCGCCGTGACGATTCAAGATATGCATCGATTTCGGCCCCACCCTCAAATGCCTTCACCGCAGCCCACTGAATTGGTGCACTCGTAGATGTGTATGTTTCACTCGCGACTACACACATTGCCTGTCGCAACCACAGAAGCTCTTCTGGGAAATTAAATACCCCAAGACGCCAGCCACCGGCACCACACCACTTACTCAGTCCCGAACTCACAATAGTCCCTTCGCGGTAGTAGCGTGCCAACGTATCGTGATCGTTATGGAAATGAGTTTCACCATAAATCTCGTCAGAAAGAACGATAACCCCGTACCGTCGCGCAACTTCGGCTAGCTCCTGAAGCTCACGAGAGGAATAGGTCTGACCACTTGGATTTGATGGATAGTTGAGAATCAGTAACCGCGGCATATCAGGCTCGTGCCGACAAAAGGCATCAAGCTCGGCAGCATGCAATAAGAATCGGTTCTCGGCTTTTGTCTCTATAAAAGAGACGTGACGTCCAACGATCTGTGCTTGTGGTGCGTATGATACCCAAGCAGGTGTCGGGATAAGAATATCTCCACTGTAGACGAGTTGTAGAATAAAAATGAGCTCCTTTGACCCTGGAGCAATCATAATTCGCTCCGGCGTACTTTCTATCTGCCAACGTCGCTCATAGTAAGAAGCAACAGCCTCTCGCAGCTCATACAAGCCATCCACTGCGAGATAGTCTTTCTCAGAGGCTCGCTCCTTGAGCTCATTGACGACTAACGCTGGAACGGGGAATGGTGATTGTCCAAGACCGAATCGAAGAATCTCTCGTCCCTGTTTTTCGAGTTCAGCTGAACGTCTATTCACAGCGAGGGTTGCAGATTCCGAAAGGCCTCTTAAGGAGGGGGTGAGGGATTTTTTCATATATAAGTCAGTCGACCCAAACTCTTTCTTATCTTCTCTGACGCATAGCATCGACACAATGAGAAGACACCTAAATAGATAGACCTTAGGATTATCTGAGCGTAGTGAATTGAACCAGTAGCTTTCTATCAGCAACAGAAAATATATTACGGCATCACGACGAACCTCTTTCTTCCGGGCAAGCAAGGCGGCTTTCGGAACTCATTGCGAGGGAATGGCTTTACCTCTTAATACAGGGAATCCCGCTAGCCGTCCTGTGGTCTTTACAGCCGGCGTTACGCTCTTGTTTGGTACACCGCCCGCCTGGAGAAAATCCTGGAGGGCAGCGGTCTTTCACTGAACTCGATGACTCTTGCTCCTGTTCAAAGCGCTTCTTTTCTCGTTCGAACTCACGGCGATCTCTTCTGAGCTCTTCACGTTCCTCCCGAAGACGCTCTCTGTCTTCCTGTCGCTGTCTATGGCGGTACCGATTACGGTAGCGGTAGTAATCGCTTCCTACTCCAGGTGGGGGATACCCTCCATAGTAATAAGGATACGGATACCCAGGAGCGCTAACAGTTCTATTCTCATGGCCTACACATGAGGCAAGAAACACAACACACGAGGTGAAAAAGAGGCTCCTTACAACAATACCAAGGCCTTTATGAGCAGGATGAAGTACCATATTCTCGCTCCCTCCCAACGATTTTCGGCATAAAGATAGGCTACCACGGGCACTATGAGAGCAAAATGAAAAGTATGATGGTTTTTTGTCTTCGTTAGACCGGCGTCCTATCGGTTAAGCACATCACTACGGACACTCTCGGCGACTGCTCCCACTTGTTCTACAAGCTCCTCTGCAACACCGAGCTCAAGCAATACTCCAGCGAGCTTCCCTACGATAATATCAAAATGTTCATCGTTCAGCCCTGACTCAGTGACAAGCCGCTCGTGAGCTTTGCGCATATTTCGACCGTTATAGTTATTGACCCCTCCAAAGGCAACGGTAAGAAACGCCTTCTGGTGACGGCGCTGCTTTTCCATATCGATACCATCAAAAAAGTGACTGACTCGAGAGTCTTGAAGCAACTCTTCATAGAACTTATCTACAGCGAGCTCTACCGCCGGCTTTCCACCTAATTTCTCAAAGAGTGATTGTTCCGCTTCCATCGTTCCCTCTCCAAATATAAAGAAAAATAATACCTGAGAAATAATACGGATATCGGAGTGAAAAACTTAAGGAATGAAGAATGCCGACAAGTAACGGGAGCGAAGAATACTGAATCTTCTTATTTCTTGAATGAAGTCTTCAAGAAATAAGAATGAGAGGGTCAAGGAGTAATTCCCTTCCAGTTCCAGTAGCGTAGCAGCTGACGCCACTTCAATCGCGTGCAGAGCGTTTACTACTTTACGGTGATAGTTATTTTCTCAGAGAGGATTGGTGGTGCGTACGGGACATGTAGATGGTCCCCGAGGATTAACTGAAGCGTATGCTCTCCTTTTGGGAGTGTGATGGTAGCTTCTGTTTGGC
>JBMTVV010000367.1:0-2444 GCA_049451755.1 Bdellovibrionota bacterium | reverse complement strand
GATTACCATCGTTGATACTCCTGAAGAGGTCTTCCAGGTCATCTCAGAACATCATCAAAAGTTTATGCGCGAACACAGTAAGTAGAGGAGAATCGAGTAAGTAGTCTCCGATGGTCTCGCAATGCTGGACGATCAAGCCGTCTTCTCAGTTCTACTGGGAGCAGATCAAGCCTTTTTGTAGCAGTTCCTGCCTATCTGTCATGTTCATAATTCAGAGCAACTATTCATAATTCAGAGCAACTGCAAGCCCTCTGAGAAGTAGGATCTACTGGCGACTGTACTGGGCTATCCACTGCAGCATCATCTTTGCCCATCGCTGAAAAGAGCCATAACGATCCTTTCGGTCTCGACCAAGTTGTCGTAGCAAAACCGATTCATCATACTTTCCCTGAGAGACGGCATAGAGCTGGATTCGCAGAGTATTTACCCTCTCCCGATTTTCACAGTCGATAAAGGTCTCCACTGCCCGTTGATCAGTGATCCCGGCATTACAATACGTAACATACCAATAAAGAATTTCAGGATAGTGTGGCATTTTTATATAAAAAAATCGCGCATGAGAAAGAAGCTTTCGATTATCTTTCTCGGACTATAGTGAGTATGGTAACACAGAGATCAGAATCGAACACCGCTGTTCTGTGCGGTAGTATGGAAAAAACAAACGACCAACGGTCCCTCGTCAAGAAAAAACGGGAGGAGTATCGTTCTCAAGGCCTCCGCGTCGGATTTACCTCCGGCGTTTTTGATATTCTACACCGTGGACATGTTGAATATCTCAAAGCCGCTAAAGCAGAGTGCGACATTCTTCTCGTTGCAGTGAATAGCGATCGTTCCGTGAAAGCCCTGAAGGGCGAGTTGCGACCTATTCAGCCTGAGGGGGATCGATGCGCTATTATTGAAGCCCTAGAGGTCGTCGATCATGCCTTCATCTTTGATGAAGAGAATAACGGAACAAATATCCGAGAGCTTACTCCAGATGTCTACCTGAAGGCAGGAGACTACAGTCGTTCACAGCTCACCTCAGCTCCACTCGTAGAGAGCTATGGAGGTGAAGTGAAGTCCATCTCGTTCGTGGAGGGACGCTCCTCCTCCTCAATTATCGAACGAGTCATTCAAAGCCAGATTCCACGGCTAGCATCATCGGAATTACGACCACTCCCTGAACCTGCTCCGGCTGCATTTCTCGATCGTGATGGGACACTCTGCAGACATGTACAATATTTAAGCGAGCCCGAGCAGTTCGAACTCTTGCCTGGGGTCATCCCTGGGCTGCTAAAACTCCAAAGCGAGGGCTTTCGTCTCGTTATCATCACGAATCAACCCGGCATCGGCTTCGGATACTTCACGAAGGAAGACTTTTATCGAGTGAATCTCGAAATGCTTCAGCAACTGAGTGCTGCAGGAATCCTCATAGATAAAATATATTTTTCTCCCTATACAAAAGCAGAGCAAAGTCCTTGTCGTAAGCCCGGCACGCTCCTTGGAGAACGTGCCATTTCAGAACTCAATATCATACGAGAGTCTTCAATCATGTTTGGCGACTCAGAGGCTGATGTTCAGTTTGCCAAAAACTTAGGATGTGCGAGCTGTCTTATCACAGAAAAAACAGACTCAGGAGATCTTGCTCCGGATATTCGGGCGAAAACACTCGAAGAAGGGGTAACACTCTTCCTTCAAAAATAGGTTGCGAGAGCGTTAATATGAGAATTCTTGTCACTGGCGGTTCAGGTTTTCTCGGTGGACATCTTATTGAATTTCTCGCATCACAACCGAAGGTAGAGGTTTTCTCACTCGGTCGTCAGTGTCCTCCCTCTCTATCAAATCACATAGAGCAACACATCTCGCTTCCTCCTCTTACGAGGAGATTCTCGCCAGAATATGGCAAAACACTCCTCACATCACTCTTCAAAGGACATGAATTCGACGGCATCGTCCACTGCGCAGCTCATTCGAGCCTCAGTGGCTGTGAGGAATTTCCGACTGAGGCTCATATTGCAAACGTGGACTACTCAAGAGCTCTCATTCACTATGCACTCGCAACCGGTACATACATTTGTAGCGTTTCGACAGATCTCGTCTTCGATGGCAACTCACCTCCCACTCGGGATGGTTTCGACGAGCTTGATATGCCTCAACCTCACTCCGTTTATGCGAAAACAAAGAGGAAAATGGAGGAGGAGCTCCTCGGGCAGGAAGAGCTCTGCGGCCTAGTTCTTCGAACGAGCTTATTGTATGGTTCTCCGAGAGGTCACAGCGGAGGACCTCTCCAATGGATTCTGAGCTCTCTGCTGGAAAAACATGCGATACCCGCTTTCTTTGATGAATGGCGCACTCCTCTGTTCGTCGCCGACTTTACGGAGATTATATGGAGATGTCTTCAACACGGGCATCGCGGATTACTGCACTGCGCTGGAAGCACACGGTGTTCACGAGAGGATTTCGTT
>JBMTVV010000366.1:0-2444 GCA_049451755.1 Bdellovibrionota bacterium | reverse complement strand
TGTTAGTCGTCCCGTTTGTCAGTTGGACTTTTTGCTAGCTGGCACGTCTGCTAGTAGGACAGCTTGATTGATGGACACCTGCTAGATGGATGAGAGCGCTGGGGAGCGGCCTAATCCTTCCAGTCGAGAATCCCCTTGCGCCATTCGTACACAAGCCCAAGCGTGATTACCGTGATGAAGATCACCATCGCCCAGAATACTGGCCATCCAAGTTCCGTTACATTCACGACCCAAGGATACAAAAATATTACCTCAATATCGAAAAGAATGAATGACATCGCCACGAGGTAGAACCTCACATTGAATCTTTGCTCTCGGACATCCCCCACTGACACAGAGCCACATTCAAATGGAAGTTGTTTTGTCCTCGACGCATTACGAGGCCCAAGAAATGTCGCAAGGCCAAGCATCGTGATGAGAAACCCTGCGGTTAACACCGCGAGAATAATTATGCCGAGGTAAGGATTAATTTCCATATAAGCTCCGAAAGGTACCCGCACATCGTAAAACAAGTCCCGGGAAAATCAACCCATCAAAAAGCCCGATGGCCTCAATCTGAGGCTCCTGTAAGAAAATGAGCCGCGCTCTCCCCCATTTTAAGGCCACTTTTTAGCCGAGCGATTGCCTCTCTCCCTCTCCTACGCTAAAAAGAAGGTCCTCAGCACCAGTAGCTCAGCTGGATAGAGCACCCGCCTTCTAAGCGGATGGTCAGAGGTTCGAATCCTCTCTGGTGCGTTCCCCCACTTTTCTCTTCACGGCCCAATTGAGCACTACTGCGGTCTTCAACTACTATAGTATTCACACAATTCTTCACGCCTGAAGACCAAGGAAATCAATTGTGTGGACTCACTAGAAGCATCTTTTGTACGAAATTTTCTTACCGCAATGAATTATTTCACTTCTTGAGGAGAAAGTTCCGGAAATTTCTTAGAAAATGCGGGCGCTTTACACGCTACTCTCACTGATAAAAAGCTCATAACGTATCTGAGATGAAGCGTACATGCGTCAAGGCATTGCGTGTTAGGAGGCTTCCTCTCCGATTCCTCACGGATGTTTGGGGTAATCGGAAGGAGGAAATGAAATGACTGAAGCGAGCACGAAAAAGAAAAGAAAAGTTTTTGATAAGCGCTTTGAGATCCTCTCTGTCATCGGACGAGGTGCTGGAAGCGTCGTGTATCACGCTCGCCATATTGACGAATCACAAGAAGAAGTCGCTCTCAAAGTTATTCTCAAAACTCCTAAGGAGAACTCTCCAAGCGCCCTCTTGCGGAAAGAGGCTCTTGCCCTTGTCTCGTCTCGCCATAAATATGTCATCCGGCTCGATGATTTTCACGCCCTCGGAGAACTCTGCTATCTCACCATGGAGCTTGCAAAGAAAGGGGATCTCCGTCAGTACCTCACAACGAAACGAGGAAAACTCTCACCAGTTCAAACCGAGCTCTTTCTCCTACAGGCAGCTGAGGCACTCGACTTTATTCATAAAGCAGGGATTCTCCATCGAGATATCAAACCAGAGAACTTACTCGTTGTAGATGACCAGAATATACGGGTAGCTGACTTTGGTATCGCTATGCTGCCAGGAGAAAAATCCTCCTTTGAAGAACTTCAAGCTGGTGTGGGGACTCTCGACTACCTCTCTCCAGAAGTTCTGGAGGGCAAGAGCTTTGATAAACGTGCTGACCTGTACGCTCTTGGAATCTCCTTCTATGAGCTCCTGAGCGGAAAACATCCCTTTGCGGAGGGTCCACTCGCAGAACAACTTGAGATACGTCGCGATGGAGCCTTTACTCCGATTGCTGAGCTAGAGCCAGAAGCCCCTGCACACCTCTTGAGTGCGATTACGAGACTCCTACGATTTGCTCCAGAAGATCGGTTTCAATCTGCAACAGAGCTCATCCAAGCGCTCGTGAGTTTTGACGTGAGTGGCCTCGATCAGTCTACTACGCAACATGTGGCCCCCAAACAAACAATTGGTCCAGAAGTATCTGAACCCTCCAGTCGGACTCAGCCAAACACTCAACCCGAACAAGCACCGGAAGCTTCCAGCCATACTCCTGAGGTTATAGCCAAAGGTGAGGATAGTAGTGAGACAGAACTTCATGACTCTCCAGCTCTTTCTTATCAAGAGGAGGTATCACAACACTCAGCGATAAGCCGATCTGAGGATACCACCGCCAATACTGGGGACAAACTCCTTTCCCGACTCTCTGAGCGCACTGAGGCATCACCCCCTCAAACTCGCACGATTCAACCTCTTCCAATGCCAATTACGGAAGAAACACGCTCCCAAGCGCCGGCGCAATCCTACTCCGCTAAAGCGGCAGACTACCTCAACAAGGACTATGACTCGGACGATTCAGCTGAGGTAGCAAACCATGAAGTGCCTCAACCGACTATTTCACCATTATCTCAGACGGAAGAAATATCCAAGACGGCCGTCTTGG
>JBMTVV010000365.1:0-2448 GCA_049451755.1 Bdellovibrionota bacterium | reverse complement strand
CCTCCGGGGTTCAGCAACCGTCTTAGAGCGTCCTGAGATAAGTCCCCCGCTTGCCCTCGAGACAATCCATATCAGCCTTGATAAAGTAACGAAGCCAGAGCCAACAACTCTCGATCCGAGGATTACGGGCTCACCTATTCCGATTACAATACCAGCACTCTCGGATACGTCTTTAGAGCTCAGAGGAAGCGCGAATGGAGAAGAGATCCATATCCCGGTACTGAGGCTACTTTCTTCACTCGGGAACCTTGAAGGTACCGTTTCGATAAGGCAACTAAACGCCTTTGAACCAGAGATTGACGTGCAACTGGATGGAATTCTCAGTGAGGCTGGATTTGAAATCTTTGGAGGTCCGCTTGAGCTCTTCAGCAAGCGACAAATTACTAGCCACTCTCAGCCCTTCACCTTCAAGCTCACAAATCCGCTCCGACCACTTCCCAAGATTCAGATTTCACCGAGATAAGTACGAGAATCAAGAGGATGACGAGACGGTTGGTGCATCCTATACACAGACATCGCACAGGAATTTTTGTGATGGAAGGAAGAGGATGTCGCGTGATAGACTTCGAAAAGGAAATGTTTTAGGAGTATCCTCTCAAACATCATATCGTTCCATCCTCGTGACTTAGGAACGCACAAAATTAGAACTCGGAAACTCAGCATGTTTTTTACGATTGTATCAATTATTGTTCTTATCCTCTCGGTTGGGGCGATTATCGGGACATTTTATTGGCTCCTACAAAAAACACCTTCAGTAGACACAACACAAAGAGACCTTCTCCTGAAAAGGATAGCCGAAAACGAAGCACATATTCGAACGCTACTAGCGAAGAAAGAGGGATTTCGCTCTCAAGGTCAAATGGAAGCGATGCAAGGTGAGCTTGCACAATTAAAAAAGACACTAACACAAGAGCAGGAGACATTAACAAAGCTCCAAGCAACTCTTGAAAAAGCTCAGCACGACATCGAAGAAAAAGAGCTGAAACAACAAAATCTGAAGATGTCGCGTGAGGCCGACGAGGAGAAACTCGACGAGCTGCTGTCAGTCTATAAGGAGATCTCCACCGAGTCGATTAGCCTCGAGCAGCGTCTCGCCCAATCCATGAAGAATTTAGAATCCATCCTCGATGAGGTGAGCCTAACGGAGGCACAACGAGAGCAGTTCGATAATCTCAACGAGGCGATGAACATAGCTGGTAATAACTTACGAGCCCTGATTATGGAGTATGAGGGAGTCAACGAGCGCCTCAAAGCCTTAAAAACCCAACATCACGATCTTGAGGGCGAGTATACAAAGCTCGTAGAAGAGCAGCTCGGCTAATGATTGTAATAACTTACATATTCTAGGCTAGTTGCGCTCTCGCTCTCACTAGTGTTTACTTAATAGGGAAGCACGGGAAATCATCAACACAAATTTATTCATCCGAATTACTTCTTTAGCTCAGCATTTGGGGTATGATTCTCCGTGAGATTATCTCGTACGAGGTAAGGAGGATGTAGGGACAGGAGGATATAGGGGCAAAGGACTGTATCCAACTGCTTGACAGCGAGGCCTCACGGTTACGGATACTGAGTTTGAAAGAGTCGGGGGAATATTGAACGCATAGGGTTCTGGACTACTCGGGTAGCGGGCGAATAAGGTGGCCGACAAAGGGCTGTTATTCGTTTCAGCCGAGTGGATAGTTGTAGTCTCCGATGCGAGACGAAATGTAAGTGAAATTCACTAGGATACCGAATTCACCAAGGTATAAGGAGAAAAGATATGGCGCTTGGAGCAGCAGGGAATTTAGGGGGAGACTCTCACCAAGGGAAAAAGTCTAAGGCATCTCAAAGCACTTCAATTCGGAAGTTGAATGATTCCCATCTCAATCAAATTACAGTACTCCGCTCCATGGGTTACGGGCCAAGTGGTGATGCTTCTTCTGAAGCCCCCTCGCATCTCCAGATAGAAGAGATTGTTGAAATTACTCGGCTCGATGATGAGAAAGAAGTGCAACGCATTCTCTTTATTCTCGAAGGACAAAAGCTCGTCACCCCATATCCAGAGGGAGATTTCACATCTCGTATCTGGAAGATAACGAGCGAAGGCAAGAAGGCACTCAGAAGCATCGAAAGAGCCTTTGCTGGCCAGCAATAACTCACGCGGCAAAGGGCAAAGCATCCCTACTACGAGACCGGTCGCAGCACTCTTACGACAGCAATGATATCGGGTGCGGTGCCGGCCGACACATTTCCAACGGAGACCGCAGGCATCTGTTTCTAGGTGAGAGTAACCTTGGGGGATAGGGCCAGTATTCAACGCTGTGCGTCCATAACCCTCCACCTACCAGTGACAGCCGGTCGAGTACATAGAGAGATGAGACGAAAATCATCAAAGAAATACCCGCAATGGCGAAGGGCGCTTACCAGAGTCGAGGACAAGAAACCAGGACGACTTAACTCACGACG
>JBMTVV010000364.1:0-2454 GCA_049451755.1 Bdellovibrionota bacterium | reverse complement strand
CGAGCGACGGACCGAGAAGCATTTTTGTAAAGGGAATCCGAAGGGTAATTGCCGCTGCCTCAGAGGAGGTGAGGGGAGAACCGAGCAAAAGATTCCGTTTAATGCACGGAGATTTCTTTAGTGTTTCAAGGAGTACTAGGCCACCCATGGAGAATCCTACCGCATAATCTGGATATTGCTCTTTAGGAAGGGAAGAGAGCTTTCTTTCAAGCGCCTCGCTTGCCTCATAGAAAGAGATCCGATGACACGGATAGATATATTGTAAGACGTCCCACCCTTTCCGGAGGAATCGTTTCTCGAGCATAGTCATAGTACCAGGGAATCCCTCTAGCCCATGGATAAGGAGAACGCAGGGAGTATCGTTGTGAGGAGAGCGCCCCTTGTGAGTTTTATAGGCAAGTCGAGTCATACTACCACGATTCGGAGGATGTTCTTCATATCAAACTACCGTATCGTAGTCTCACTGTAGAGAGGAATAGTGAATCGAGATCTCTCAATGGGGAGATTGTAAATTATTTTCATTCTCCTCTTCTGCTTGATGTCGCTCTGCTCCTATCAGGATGGCGCCCCATACGCAAAAGAGACCAATTCCAAAGTTGAAAATGATCCATGGAGCAAACCCATGTTGAAGAAAGAGCGCCACGTGGGCTCCGCACAAGATCCCTCCTATGGTGCTCAGCAAGATCATCTTCCGAGTCGGTGGTAACAGCTTCATTTATAATTTATCGACCTTCAGTGTGTCATTATCGAGTTTGAGCACTGAGTCTTTTCCATTCAAGTTTGTCTCAAGGATGACTTCGCGTCCCCAGAGTGCCTGGATGTGTTGCAAACACTTCTCGGCATACTCAAGTTGTAAGTCTCGACCATCGTGGAAGTGCTTCAGCTGTAGAGTCCGTTTGCTACCAAAATCAGCATCTTCAACTTTGATGACTGGCAAGGTGCCCGTTCCAACATTCGCGATGAGTGTATTTTTTACCTCTTGCCAGCTCTCTTCATCACTCACCTTGGTGATAACCCGTTCCTTGCCTCGTTTCTCATGTTGGAAGAGTCCGAGCTCTCGCATGATATCTTCGGTGAGAAATCTTCTCAGGAATGATGAATCACGATCAGATTCTCGGACCTCGAATATTTTCTTTCGCCCAGGAGTGTCATTTTCATCCATGGTACTGAGATTGGTAGGTGGGGTGTCATCGGTAAACTCGCGGCCCGTATCTCCTTCATTCCACCGTCGTTCAATGTCGTGCCAGATAACAAAACCAAGGTGATAGGGGTTGAGACCTCCAGGTGTTGGTCGCAGTACCTGATTGTGTCTGACCAGAAATTCCAAGTGAAGTCCCTGTGGAAGGTCGAGTTCATTGAGCAGCTTAAAATGCCAGTAGCTAGCCCAGCCTTCATTCATGATCTTCGTTTCCATCTGAGGAAGGAAGTATCGAGTTTCTTCATCGACAATATGGAGAAGATCTCGTTGCCACTCTGCGAGGTATGGATTGTAGTTGCAGATGAACTCGAGAATGTTCTCTTCTGGCTCAAGTGGGAATTTAGAGATATCTGGTGCCACATACTCAGGTGAGGGGTGAATTTCTCTCCACGGGTCATCTGGTATCTGTGCTTGTTCCCACCGACGCAGCCGTTGTTCAGCAGGACTGAGCTTTTTGATAGCCATATTTCTTGAGCGTTGGAAAGAAATAGCGTGGGCATGATCGAGGATTCCCTCTACCCGATCGACTCCAATAGAGGGATCTTCCATGTAGTGGTCTACCCGATTCCCATGAGCCTTAAACATTTCCAGTGTGTAACGCGCATCGATATTGCTTGTGAATGTGAAATTATTGGCGAAGAAATCATTGTGACCGTACACGTGTGCTATCGTGAGAATTTGGAGGAGATCAGTATTGTCGCGCATCAGGTACGCGAGACACGGATTTGAGTTGATAACCATTTCATACGGGAGCCCGGAGACCCCATAGTCATACATCGTCTTTGTTTTTTCGTATGATTTTCCGAATGACCAATGTGCATAGCGAGCTGGCATCCCGGAGTATGACATATAACCGATCATTTCATGGTGATCGCAGACCTCGAATTCTTGTGGATAGCAGTTCAGGCCGTACCGTTCAACGAGAATACGAATACGCTCATCCCACTCCTCCATCTCCTCGACTGTCAGTCCTTCTTTGGTGCTCATGTGGCCGCCTGTGCTCCTTCTGCTGTAGTTTTATTTGGAGTCGCATTAAGAGGGCTTGTCTTATCTTTCAGGAGAAAACTCTTAAATGCTGGCCAGAGATCTTCTTTCTTCTCGATGGTGAGCATTTGAAAGTTCTCACGCTCGATTTTACTAAAAACGTCTATCATGCTTCCTGAGTAGTATGCGCTGCCGGATGGTTTAATCTCACCATAGCCGAAGATATTACAAACGTCACACAGCTCTATTGCCGCTTTTACAGCACGATCCTT
>JBMTVV010000363.1:0-2465 GCA_049451755.1 Bdellovibrionota bacterium | reverse complement strand
TGGAGATCTATTTTTTTCATGTAAGTGTACCCATATTACTCTTAGTGAGTTAGTAGGGGCGGTAACGGATGTTGCGACAGAATTGAGTCGAAAAGTCATGAAACTTGAGGCAATCACTCCTCCACAAGAAGACTTCGGACTGTTTGTCGATAGTCAGCCTGATGTAAGAGGCGTGCACGTCACTCTCTCATAACAAGTGAACTCATTTCGGTCGTTGTCCTCAGTAGTGCTGTTGGTGCAACACTCACTCACTACTGAGGACCGTAGTAAGAGGAATCTGTTACGCTGCTTGCGCTGCTACATTTACCGAGGAAATTGCTATAGCCGTAAGATTGGCATCAGCCTCTTTCTCCTCTTTCAGACTCTCTTCAAGTAGCATTGCAACCTCCTGATGACCAAGACGCTGCGCATAGTTTCGAGCCGTACCATAACCAGCGATCTCAAAGTGTTCAACTCGTTGATCGGCAGCTATCAAAGCGGCATCAATCACGTCGTGTGATCCTTTCGCTTCAAGGACCTCTTCACAGTCTTCAATCAATCCTTTAATTGCTTCGCACGTTGTACGCTCTGGCTTCTTTCCTAGCAGTTGGAATGCCTTTTCAAGACGTGCCACCTGTCCCTTAGTCTCTGAAAGGTGTGCGGTAAAAGCTTTTGCAAGTTCGTCTGAGGATGCTTTTTCAGACATTTTCCGCAGAATGGTTGTCATTCGCTGCTCACCCTCGTACAAACTTTTCAGCTGCTGTAAAAATAGGTCTTCGAGATGTTCAAAGTTCAAGGTTGAAAAAATTCCCATAAAAGAGTCTCCCGATTTCTAAGCGTTATGCCCCGAGCGCTCCTGCCGCTGAGGCTTCATGTTTCTATTGAGTATCACTATCAGACGCGTCTCGTACCTCATATGTGTTCTATCATCTTCAATATGTGGAGGGTGCTAACGTTCAAGGGAGCAAGTTGTCTTTCGAAACATACCAGCTTACCTCGAGTTTCTGATTATCAAGAGTGTAGTCAAACGTTCCCTTACAGTATTGGTTAATGAGTGTTTGTAGCAAGCGCATTCCATTTCCGGTAACGTTTCTACCATCAGTACTTTCCCAGTGTGATATTGGCTTGTCGTCTGTGCTCAGGTTCCAATGCTCAGACCATCGAAACTCCACGCCCGCTTCCATTTGAGCGTTACGTGTATGACAACAGCTCAACGTAATAGAACCACGCAGTGATTTTGCAGCACCATATTTGAGGCTATTTGTCGCGAGCTCATACAGAATGAGCTGAAAAATGGGAATGAGTTCCTCTCGGATGTAAATGACTGGGCCTTCAATCGATATCAGTAAGGGTTCCGAAAGAATACGCATTATCTCATTCGATGCTATTTCGGTGAAGGATATGCTTTTCTGATTGTCGCTACATATCTGTGCTTGTGAACGGCTTAGTGTATTGAGCTTGTCGCTAAAATCGGATAGGAAATCATCAAGAGTGTCTGCAGTTCGGGCTGTATTTTCAGCGAGGCTGGATACAACCATTAAGATATTTCTCAGGCGATGCTGTAGCTCGCCTATAATGAGCTGTGATGATTTAAGACTCATGGTAGGCGAGTCCCTTACCGACCCGTTCTCAGGAATCCCTCTGGAGTGACGGGGATATTCACTGACGATGA
Source organism: Bdellovibrionota bacterium (assembly GCA_049451755.1). Lineage (GTDB taxonomy): Bacteria > Bdellovibrionota_C > UBA2361 > UBA2361 > RFPC01 > RFPC01. Next base: position 814 of record JBMTVV010000363.1, on the reverse strand, counting down.
TATTCAGATTTCCCAATGGCTCTCCATTTGGTCCAAAACTCCATATCATGAGGGCTTCTACCCATTCGAATTCCTTATTACCACCTCTCAATCGAAACCTATTAATTTGCGCGGTGTTTTCCTGGGGACTCTCAGTAGTCAGTGAATGAAGCTGGGCTACATCTTCGGGATGAATATATGTAAGAAGTCTTGTGAGAGAGACCGTTAAGCCTGATAGGGAAACTAAATCACAGCATTTATGATTCGTGATTACCAGCTGAGAAGACACATCGTAATACCATGCCGGTAACTCTATCGCTTCGAGTGTTGACTGAAGTATGGCTACATTAGAAAGAGGAGATATGAACAGTTCTGTAGAAGAATACATCGAGAGGAACTCCTAGAAGAGCATTGTCTGGGAAGATTATCGTTTGCAGAAAAGACTCTATGCGTTTGAGCTTATAGAGGAGAAGCTAGAGAGTTGAAGAGAAATGGTCTATGAGGTCTGTCAGCTCGATTAATGAACTTACTATTCGCCATTTTCCGGAATAAGAGCCTTTATGCACTCAAAGAGCTCATGTACCGGAAATGGTTTCAGAAGTTGCCGGATAGTTTGCATCGAGTGAGGTAGTCTCTCGCTCAGGTCCTCACCACTCATGAATATAAAAGGAATTGATTGCCGTTGCAGGGCTTCAGCAATGATGAGAGTTGTTGAGCTGTTCAGGTTAAAGTCCAAAAGAGCAGCAGTTAAAGTGCAAGATGATACAATCCGTAGGGCGTCAGCTTCGGTAGTGATTGGCCCTACCGTTTCGTATCCTTCGCCTTCAAGGGAGTC
>JBMTVV010000362.1:0-2502 GCA_049451755.1 Bdellovibrionota bacterium | reverse complement strand
AATGATGACAGTCTCCTCGTGTTGGAATCCACGCAGTAGTTCCTCGATATAGGGTAGATGGAGATTTATATTCTCTCGTTCCTCATTCGGCTCATCGGGGAGTTTGAGAAGTTTTCTTGTGAGCAGACGAGTATCTTCCCCATTCATAGCAGCGCGGAGAGCGTTTAAGACTGAGTGCGCAAAATTAGACTCCGGAGAGGGGATGGGATGCCTCATTGTTAACTCGCTACGAAATAGTGGCCACCAGAGGCCTGATAGAGATACTGAGCGACACATGAGAGATTTTCTGTTTGGGATGAGAAAATCCGTTCTCTACTCGCCGACCTGCTCTCTATGAGGATAGGTCGGCTAGAAAGGGGAAAATCTGAGGGTTTCTGCTATGAGCGAAGAGTAACCATTCGGTGGCCCTTTACAATGGTAATTTTATGATTGCTGGCCAAATACTTTTTTTCGAAGAGGGTAATCGGAGACTGTGTTGAGAAATTACGTTGAATATGCAGAGTCGTAAAGCCGAGAATCTGCATGGATCGTGCAAACTCAATTGCAAAGGTCCTCCAGTTTGTGCGGCACTCAATCGCCTCCGTAATGTGCGGGAGTAGTGGTGCTACCGGCCAGAGGTGAACACGTCTTTTCAGGTGTGCTTTTTTTGGCCAAGGATTCGGATAGAAGAAGAAAATTGTCTTAAAGAGGAGTTTATGTTCATAGGCAAGCTGGAGAAACCCCATCAGCTCTGCCCTTACGTGTATAAAGTGTCGGGTATGTTCCAAGGTATTGGTGTGTGGTGTCTCCCTTGCGTGGGCACCACGCTCTAATCTTTTCGCGGATTTATCAACTCCCATAATAAAGCTCTCAGGATATTTTCTCGCAAGTAATTCAGTGCTAACCCCCGTGCCGCAACCTGCATCCAATATACAAGAGCCCTTGCCACTCAATTGAAAAGCAGCGAGCGCTTCTTGGAAGGAGATTGCTGTGTGAGTGGGTACGGGTCTGTTATATTCACGGCTGTATCTACTTAGAATTTGTCGTATCTTTCGAGATGCGAAGGCTTGCCCAGAAGAGACAGGCTGTGAAGATGTCTTTATTTGGCGTTTGTTCATCGTTTGATGCAGTTATAAAAAAGGCCTCTCTATGGTATACATTTCGTTGCGCTCACGTAATACCCCTCCCTCTCCAATTCGTCGGCTTAGTCATTTAGCAAGGGGTGCTGTTGAACGCGGAGTCATTCCGTATCACCTGAATATTGGGCAGCCAGATATCACTTGTCCTGAGCAATTTTCAGAGGGGATAGCTCGTTATGCAACGTCTCACATCCCCTATGCTCCGTCAGATGGTTTGCCAGACCTAAGGGACGAGTGGGCAAGATGGATTGATGGTATCTTAGGAGTTCAGACCTCACCGGAGCGATATTTGATTACCATGGGAGCGAGTGAGGGTCTCGAATTTTTATTTACTGCCGTGTGTTATCCGGGGGATGAGATTCTCACCTTCGATCCGACCTATGCAAATTATCTCGGTTTTGCGGCTCAGACTGGGGTCCGGCTCGTCTCATTAGAAAGTAGTTTCGAAGAGGAGTTTTCCCTACCCGAAAATTCTATTATCACGAAGCATCTCACTTCTCGTACCAGAGCTATACTGCTGTGTAATCCGAATAATCCTACTGGCATCCTCTACGATAAGTCCGATATCGAACGGTTGCTCAACTTGTGTCGTGAGCATGAGCTGTACCTGATTATGGATGAGACATACCGTGAAATTGTATTTGATGGGAGACCATTGAGCTCCGGGATTTCAGTTGCGTGTGATGATCCTCATCTTGTAGTAGTCGATAGCCTCTCAAAGAGATTTAGTCTGTGTGGAGCACGTATTGGGGCGCTGTATGTCCCGCACGCTGAGCTTCGTCAGAAGCTTCTCTATCTTGCTCAAGCCCGTCTTTCAGCACCTATAATTGCGCAGCATGCGGCGACCTATATGTTACGAGAGGTATCATTTGAATACCTAGCTGAAATTCGCCAAGTATATCAGTCCCGAAGGAATTGCATGGTCGAGGAGCTTCGGGCAATTGATGGGGTATCGTGCTCACGGTCGCAGGGTGCGTTTTATCTTTTGGTGAATCTCCCTGTTGAAGATGCAGAGGACTTCGCTCGGTTCCTTCTTGAAGAGTATGAGCAGGATGGACGGACTCTATTCGTTGCGCCGGCGCGGGGATTTTATTCCGTAGCCGGAAAGGGTGCGTCTGAGATTAGACTTGCTTATGTGTTAGAGGAGCCCTCAATAAGAGATGCGATTTCCATTCTTAAAGGTGGGCTTGCTGCGTACGGCACGATATGACGAGTCTGATCGAGCGATACGCCTCTCGATATGGAATGAGTGAACGGACCACTTAGGTGAATGCACGAGAAGGAACGTTTGACGTTTAAAGGTAGGGTATTTCTATCGCGCCATAAGTGGCTGTGTTACTTGGTCCTTGAGCCATACATCTCTACTACCAAGCAACACAGCACT
>JBMTVV010000361.1:0-2504 GCA_049451755.1 Bdellovibrionota bacterium | reverse complement strand
GCCCCTCGGGTATCAACCCTCTTCACACCTCGCTAGAGCCGGTGTTATGGTGTTATAGCTGTTACAAAAGAGTGAATCATTGAGCGCAGGAGAAATACTCTGAGACTGCCAAATCAATTAGAATGGAGTGAACTCGTAGCGCTACTCGGTGGTGAGTGGCTGGATGATATACGCCCTGTTGGAAGCCCTTCCGCTCGGGGGGTGACGAATGACAGCCGTCTCGTCAGCTCAGGCGTGATTTTCATCGCCTACGACGGTGTAACACACGATGGACACCAGTTCATACCGACCGCTATTGAGCGAGGAGCTGAGGTGCTTGTTGTGGAGCGGCGGGGCGCAAGGCCATACGGTGTTCCTGCATTACTCGTTCACGATGCCCGACGGGCTCTCAGCCAGTTGGCGGCGTTGTCCTCAGGGTACGCAATCCACAATTATAAGACAGTAGGAATTACTGGGACGAATGGAAAGACAACGAGTTTATGGCTGATATCACGAGCCCTTGAGCTACTTGGTGAGCGGGTCTTAGAGATAGGTACGCTCGGCATTCAGTTTGAAGGAGAGATCCTGAGTCGGGGCGAGGCCACAACACCACCACCTGATGAAATTCACCGTGCTGCTGAGTGGGCGAAGACCTTAGGTGCCACCTCGTGCGTGATGGAGGTCTCATCTCATGCCCTTGATCAACGAAGAGCTGATGATGTGCAGTTTTCCGCCGCCCTGTTTACTAATCTTACTCCAGACCACCTGAACTATCACTCAAGCCTTGAAACTTACTTCCTCGCAAAACGAAGATTGTTTGAAATTGCGCTTGAGGCAGATAGTAACACACCCCTTGCTATTGGCGTTGACGATGAATATGGAAGAAGATTGGCGAATTGGGCAGCACCCCGGTCGTCATGTATTCGCACATTCGGTCACCATGACTCTGCGTCAGCACGCTTTCAAAGTATGGAGCTCTCTGCCAGTGGCATCCAGGGAAGTTTTCTTTTTAATGGCGAAAGCCATGCATTTTCTACTCCGCTCATAGGAGAGTATAATGCGCGAAACTTTTTGGGTGTATTTTGTACGTTAGTCGGTATGGGGTACGGTGCGACAGAGGTACTAGAAGTTTTAGCATCGATAGGTTCCCCGTCTGGTCGCATGGAGAGATTTTCCGCTCAGGAAAAGACAGTATTTGTTGATTACGCGCATACTGCTGATGCGATGGAGAATGCACTGAGAGCACTTCGGCCTGTCACGAAGGGAAAATTGTGGGTGATGTTTGGACTTGGAGGAGGGAAAGATCCTCGCAGGCGATCTGCCATGGGAGCGGTAGCGAAGGAGCTCGCTGATAAGGTCGTATTGACCTCTGATAATCCAAGACAGGAGGATCCAGATAGCATCATCCAAGATATTCTCTTAAGTGGAGTACAGCCTGAGTTTATTGAAAACGATAGAGGCAAGGCGATAGCCAAGGTTGTCCCGTTACTGCGCCCTGGTGATATCCTTCTTCTTGCTGGGAAAGGACATGAAAACTTTCAGATTGTTCAGGGTGACACGTTCTACTTTTCAGATCAGGAAGAGGTTCAAAGGGCGTTAGAGAAGGGGCAGGCTACGGAATGACTTTTCGAGCAACCTTACATGAGATAGCGAGACTCCTTGGGGTATCAGATACAGAGCGCCTAGAGAAGAGTGGGTGTCGAGGAGTCGCCGTTCATCTCAGCCAGTTACAGCCAGGGCAACTCTTCTTTGATTTTTATGGAGAGGCTCACCGTGCTTTCGAGCTCGGGGCTTCCATAATCATCACCGAAAAGGGCGTAGCGTTATCAGAAGAAGCCGTCGGATACGCAATTATGCTCGACGATGTAGCCTCTGCATTTTGGATTCTATTCCGATGGTGGAAGAAGGAGATGTCAGCGCCAGTAGGTGTGGTAGTTGGAGAGGACTCAGAGGTCGCTTGGTTTGAGCAGGTAGCTGCCTGTGTGCTTCTCTCTTCTGAGAAGGGATGCTTTCGGACGATTAGAGATATAGAGCTGCTTGAGACCGAAGAAGAAAGAGAACGAATTCTTGCAGTTCAGGTCCTCAATAGTGAAGAGGGAAGCCTCTGGTATCTTGTGGGGATGGAGCCCCCGATGAAAACCCTTCTTCGGGAGCTTAATCCCGATGTATGTGTCGTTAGTCGTGATAGCCGAGATTCTGTATCTTTTGCTCTCGATGCAGAGAAGTTCATCATTGCACTGGAGTCAGATACGCTTGAAGAGAAGAAGGCTGAAACCTTTGCATATTTAGAGCGAGGAAGGCTTGCCTATGTATCCGGGGACTTCTCAGTTTCAGAGTGGCCAGTTCCGAGTCTTCACTTGGTGCGTTCTCTCAGATATCTTCCGTTATTAGGGGAAAAGCTTGGTGTGGCTGTTTCTGAAGATACCATTGCTCACCTGGGCAAGCGCTTTTTTGCACCACCGAGGCTTGGATTTCACATAGGGCTCGGTGAGGTTGGGGATCTATGGGTTGAGCGCGAATCCTTG
>JBMTVV010000360.1:0-2505 GCA_049451755.1 Bdellovibrionota bacterium | reverse complement strand
GACCTCGAAGAGCTGGTTCGCGAAACGCAGCACCATGATGTTCTGGGCGGTCTCCTTTCCGAGGTAGTGGTCGATGCGGTAGGTGTGTGCCTCCGCGAAAGTGTCGTTGACGACCTGGTTGAGATGCTGCGCGGTGGCGAGATCGGTGCCGAAGGATCCTCAATATCCTCACTAGGAGGCGCTATGACTTCTTCTGGGGCACTTACGAGGGTAATTGCAGTAGCTGCATTTATTCGGCCACCAGAGGCAAGAAAAGCCGAATCAGAGATAGTATCAACGGTGCTAAATATCACATCCCACAGTTCGCTCAAGGGGAGCGATGGATTCTCCGCTAAAAGGAGCGCAGCAAGACCCGCTACGTGTGGCGTCGCCATGGAAGTACCGCTAAAAGATTGATAGCCACCCCCTGGTACGGTGCTACGAATAGCACTTCCTGGAGCTGCCACATCGACGCTCGTGCTCCCATAGTTAGAAAACCAGGTAAGAGAGTCTGTTCCATCCGTTGCAGCTACGGAGAGTAGGTAATTCACAGGAAAACTTGCTGGGTAGGACGGAGAGGTGTCGTTGTTTGTTCCCTCATTTCCTGCTGCAGCAACGAAGAGAACCTCCTCATCTGCCGCGCGCTGTACAGCATCCTCAAGTGCTGGATCATAACCAGCTCCACCGAATGACGCGTTGATAACTCGTGCACCGTTATCGATGGCGTAATCAATTGCCCTAATGGCGTCAAAAGTGTTCCCTGAGCCAGAGGCTCCGAGGAATTTTAGACCCATGAGGGACACGTTCCAACTCACGCCAACCACACCTTGGCTGTTGTTTCCAACAGCGCCTATTGTGCCGGCGCAGTGGGTTCCATGCTCGTTATCATCATAAGGGTCCGGATCATTATTATAAAAGTCGTAGCCATAGACATCATCAGTATAGCCATTGCCATCATCATCAATTCCGTTTCCTGGCTTCTCCCCAGAGTTTATCCACATGTTGGCAGCAAGATCTGGGTGAGTATAGTCAATACCTGTATCGATTACTGCAACTATGATGTCCGTACTACCTGTGTTTATCTCCCATGCCTCTGGAGCAGCAATCTTCCCCATGCCGTAGAGAGAGGAGTAATTTGTGTCATTTGGTATCACACTAGCAGTGTATACGAAGTTTGGCTGGCACTTGAGAGACTCATCTTCCATATACGCTAGTAAGTTTGCACAATCAGAGGTCACCAGAGATGGGTTGTAGCCAGTGGTTTCAGGAGAAGAAGAAAAGGTACTGAGATTATTCGCTACGTCTACGAGTATCGGTTTCTTGACTCCTAGCGAGCGAGAGGACGTATTACTTTGAGATCTCCAGAGAATGTACTGATTTGCGATTACGGATGTCTCACTAGAGGTTTTATCTCCCCCTGTTTGTGCTGAACCCGTGGCTACGCCGAAGAGTATGATGGACAGCACCATCATCAAAATAATGAGAGACCGGAAATGAACTGTTTGTCTTTTCCCGTAGTGAACCAAGATTGCCCCGACTTTCTTTGCGATGGGGAAGAAACAAAAGCAGCGAGACCTCACTACTTCGTAAATGGAATTCCCTATCCTCACCTTGGGTTATGTCGACGCCGTGTGCTAATGAGTCAATAAATTGGAGCTAAAAAACTTTTTTATTGAAAGATTAGTAGTTTATCGTATCTCTTTAATAAAAGAACGCAGAGTTACAACTGACGGTCAGGAAAGAGGCTCCGCTCTAGCGTTCCTGTTTGCAGGAAACGGGCAATATTTCTAGCGATAAGCATTGGGCCATTTCTACTTTCAGCGGTCCGAACCTGAACCTGGAGTTCACCTGTATCCGTGGGTTTCGCTATGACTTCATAGGGAAGATCCATCGGAGTGTTTTTAAGGTGAGAAGGTGCATGCTTCAGGTGAAAACCTTTTGCGGTCGGAGGAGCGAGAATGGTTTGAGGCGTGTCTGTATTGAGGTATTGAGTTCCTAATAGGTACAGTCGTCTCCATACAAGCATCTGGTCCCCTAGTGCTATCGTGAATTCGGTCGGATGACCCCTTACTTCTTCCAAGATGACATCTTCTCGACTGAGCCTTTCAAGTTGTGGGCTGTTCGAACTGGAAGAACACCCGATGTGAGAGCTACAACAGAAGATGAGAAGTGCGACGATTCTAAAAGGCATTTTCTGAATAAACGACACCAAATGGAGCAGCGCCGGCACTTTCTGCTTAGTCCGGTACCCTGTCATTCGGTAGCATGAACGGGTGTATGCCATACTGCATGCTCGACTGAGCAGAGTTTGAATGCGCATGCTTTTATCCCCTGCCGAATGAGTCACTGCGGAGTTGCTACCCATTATATTAGTTACAAGAGCTTTGGATAGTCTAACTATCTGACCTTTAGGTAACAACTGAAAACTCGTCCGGAGGATCCGTTGAGCAGCATGAGAATCACTGACCTGCGGTTAACGTCGGATTTAAGCACTGTTCAAAATAGTTATCGAACCACACCAGGACC
>JBMTVV010000359.1:0-2512 GCA_049451755.1 Bdellovibrionota bacterium | reverse complement strand
AACCAACGGCCTGTTCCATATCCTTCAAATCTTCTTTCCATTCACGGAAGCCGGGATTCTCCTCCCATACTCGACTCTTCTCGATTGGAATCTTATTTGTTATTTCTTCGCGATCGGATTTAGTACCACCTGGCTCTTTTGGCGAGTTCGTTACTTTGGCACCTTCGAAGTACTCGTTGGCCTACTTCTGTCAGTAGGATTTTTTTCGCTCCAACGGGACTTTCAATTCGCACTCGCCCCCAAAATGGTCCAACGTCTCGCATGGGAGCTCAACACGTCCTCATTCTCTCTGCTCATTATTCTTGCGGGAGTAATTACAATTATCACAGTCTCCTATCTCGGAGTTACGGGACATCCTGGAGCTCCGTTTGCACGTCCGAGGGAGAAGAGGCCTGTTTTCGTACAAGGAGGAAGAAGACCTGTAGTGGAGCTTTTCGGATACGGGATTATTCTCCTCTGCATTAGTCTCGTCTCGCGAGGTGTCTATTCGTACTATCTGGTAGCACAAGAGAGCCTGGGTGCTAATGGAGTCGGCCAACGTTCGACTGAGGAGTCCATCGGGAAATCTCCCCTTGGATTTCACTCTGCTCTCGGTAGCAACAATCAGCCAGCGGCTGTTGTGCGCCTGAGCGGTGACTATCCGGAAAACCCTCACTCGCCCATGTTGTATCTCCGAGAGGGCGCACTCTCTGCTTTTAATGGACGGGAACTCGTAGAGGCCGCTGAAGGATTCGATGACGATGTTCCGGGAACCGCTCCAAGCGAATTTTTTCGTGGCCAAGAGCGGATGGAATATTTTGAACGAGTTCCCATTCCGCATTCCGTATACTTACTCTCTGACCATAATGTTGTTTTCACGATCGATTATCCGGTATCAGTCGAACCGCTTGAAAACCCAGCTCCGGAACGCTTCCGAGGTGTATATCGTGCTTATTCGATCGCTCCTTCATCTCCGCTCTCAGCACTCTTGGATAAACGGACTGGAAATCCTGACTGGAGTCTTGAACAAAAAAATTTCTATTTAAGCAAACACTCCGATACAAGGTATGAAGAGCTTGCTCATACGATTATAGCTACAGAAACAAATCCTGCTGCGAGAGCATCTCTGCTCGTCGAGTACCTCAACAAGAATGCTATCTATACTCTAAGTCCAAATCATGAAGTTGATCCAACGGCGGATCCAGTCGCTCCATTTCTCTTTGGTGATATGAGGGGCTACTGTGTGCACTTTGCTCATGCGACCACGTACATGTTACGCGCACTCGGGATTCCAGCTCGAATTGCTACTGGATACCTCACTGACCTGAGTCAGGCTCGAGATGGACATATCCTGCTGCGGATGAGCGATCGGCATGCATGGGCTGAAGCATATTTTGAGGGAGCAGGATGGATTCCCTTCGATACCCAGCCAGAACAGGTAGAAAGCCACGCTGACTCCGAGGTGGATGCCCAACTACTTGAGGAGCTTATGGGGCTCATTGGACCAGAAAATACTCTCATTCCCCCTGAAGCGTACGAAGGAGAGAATGCCTTTGAAAAGCCATCCGCTCGCTGGATACCGTCAATCCTGTCGCTCTTGATGTTCATCGTGGGTGCCTATGTCCTCCTCATCATCAGGAAATTCTTTATCTGGCACGGATGGCACCTACCAGGCACCACGATCAGACGGATACACCGTGCACATCGTGCCTTGTCTGTTCGTCTTGAAGACTACGGCTATCCCAGAGCTTACGCAGAGACACACCATGAGCACCTCAATCGACTGAGCAGAACTTTGGGGGTCTTTCCGACTCATATCTGGCAACTCTCGCATAAGCTCCGCTATGCGGATACAGCGGGCAGTAGGGATGAAATTCAGGGAGCCATTGTTGCTGACAGAAAAGAGCTCTCACAATTACCTCGCTACAAACGATTTCTCTCATTTTTTCATCCGCTTAACCTTCTTCACGGATAAAACTATGGTACGCGGGACCTCCCTCTTCACTCTCATCATGATCTTCCTCTTCACGGCAGTCTGTCCAACTCTCGTGATAGCGCAGAGCACCATCTTGGACCCGCTTGATCCAAATGCGCGACCCTATTCTGATGAAACCGTTCTCGCAGACGCAAATAAAACAGCTGAGGAGCTGCTTAGCGAAGCCGAGCTTCTCTTCCAAGATGAGCGACCACTCGATGCTCGAACAAAACTTCTCCTTGCACTTTCAAAGGATCCGAAAAGCCATCGTGCACATGCAATGCTTGCTGCCTATTACTACAGTCATGTAGGGCACTTCAAGCTCGCGCTCAAGTACACACGTCGGGCACTTCAATTACTGCAAGAGCAAAATGGGCCACCTCCCTATGAAGACCCGATGATTGCATCTCGACATGCGCATTACCTAAACCTACTTGCCGAGTCGAGACTCAATCTTGATGACTATGAGGGAGCCCTCGCTGTGCTCGATGAGTATGAGTCATACAACTATTTTCACAGCTGGTATCCCGCTTCACGAGCATGGGTACTCATGAAAAC
>JBMTVV010000358.1:0-2536 GCA_049451755.1 Bdellovibrionota bacterium | reverse complement strand
CCGTGGTGCACCTCAAAGCGCTCTTTGATACCTCGAAGTATTGAAATCGTATCTTCAACACCTGGTTGCTCAACAAGTACGGGCTGGAAGCGTCGTTCCAGTGCCTTGTCTTTTTCTATGTGCTTTCGGTACTCATCGAGGGTCGTCGCTCCGATACAGTGTAGCTCTCCTCTCGCGAGCATAGGCTTAAGTAAGTTCCCTGCATCCATCGCTCCATCAGTCTTACCAGCACCAACTATTGTGTGCAGCTCATCGATAAAGAGAATTATTCTTCCATCGGAGTGCTTTACTTCCTGAAGGACAGCTTTCAGCCTCTCTTCAAACTCACCTCGATATTTCGCTCCTGCAATGAGGGCACCCATATCAAATGAGAAAATAGTTTTATCCTTTAGTCCCTCGGGAACGTCTCCCCGTACGATTCTTTGCGCCAAGCCCTCAACGATTGCGGTTTTTCCAACGCCGGGCTCTCCAATCAAGACAGGATTGTTCTTCGTCTTCCGAGAAAGAATTCTTATGGAACGACGGATCTCTGAATCACGCCCAATAACAGGGTCCATTTTGCCTGAACGAGCTTCCTCTACAAGATCTCGTCCGTACTTTGAAAGCGCTTCGTAGGTATCTTCGGGGGTAGCGCTCGTTACCCTTTGATTACCACGCACCTCAGTTAAAGCAGCAAGCAACCTTTCCCTCGTAAGACTCCGGTCAGAGAAAAGTTTCTTTACTCCACTCGTTCCAAGCACAATTAACGCGAGCAGCAGATGTTCGACAGAAATGTATTCATCTTTCAGAGCACCTGCTTCCTTCTCAGACTGGACAAGGACTTTTCCAAGTTCAGGTGTGAGAAATACGGTATCAGGTTGTATTCCGGGGCCACTGACGGAGGGCTTTTTTGCGAGGAGATTTTCCGTTGCAACAGAAAGCTCAGACACATCAAGTTCTATCCTCTGAAGAAGACGGGGTATGAGACCGTCGGTCTGATTCAGTAACGCGAAGAGAAGATGTTCACAGTCAACCTGCTGATGACCGAGCGAAACGGCGTGGCTCTGAGCAGCAGCAAGAGCTTCCTGGGACTTCTGAGTATATTTATTCATATCCATAATGCACCTCGTTTCTCACTCTATAACCATCACGAATCTCAGTTTCTACCCTCTGAAAGAAAGAGTGGTTAGAATTGGAATAATCATTCGTTATGACTCTCGTGGATTGAACGTAGAAGTCTCGCGGAGCTGTTCGTACAACTCGCGCTCTTCGCCTGAAAGCTCTTTCGGGACAACTATCTTCAGTGAAAGAATAAGGTCTCCTCGCTCTCCCTTCGTGTCCATATATCCCTTACCTCGCACTCGTAACTTTTGAGCGCTTTGTGACCCTGAGGGTATTTTCACTGTTACAGTGCCATCGATAGTTTTCACAGGAATGGTAGCTCCGAGCGCAGCCTCCCACGGTGCAATCTGGAGGTCAGCATTCAAGTTTTTTCCGGAAACGGTAAAGTTCGGATCATCACGCAGGAAGATTTTAATGAGCAAATCCCCTGAGTCCCCGCCGGCTGCCCCAGGAGCACCCTGCCCTACAAGCCGAATCACCTGACCTGATTGGATACCCTTCGGGATTTTAACGTTAAAACTCTTCTTTTCTTTCCCTTTCGTTCCATCCTGCGCTGTCGTAATGAGGTCAAAACTGATGCGCTTGCTTCCCCCGGCGAAAGCTTCACCGAGTGTAATGTGAATACTTGTCTCAAGGTCTCCTCCACGAGCAGACCGCGGTTGTCCAAATGGATCTCGATATCCACCTGCTCCACTGCCACTACCCTGCTGAAATCCTCTTCCACCAAACAGAGCATCAAAGAAATCGCTGAATCCCCCGGCTCCTGCGCCACCGCCACCGCCAAAGGAGTAGCTTCTGGATGACGCACCTCCGTGCCCAGCGCCAAACTGACCCCCGAACAGGTCCTCCCAGTTCGGGGGTGGTCGGAACTCCTGCCCATTCTTCCAATTGGCACCTAGAGCATCATACTGTCGTCGCTTCTGCTCATCGCCAAGTACCTCATAGGCTTCATTGACCTGCTTAAACTTATCTTCAGCGTCAGCCTCTTTGTTAACAATCGACGGGCCTGCTTCTTAAACGCCTTTTTTATCTCTTCCTGAGACGCACCTCTGGCAACGCCGAGTGTTTCGTAGTAGTCCTGAAACTTCACTCTCTTCCTTCTTGTTATAGCCTTGTAATTGTGAAATCTGCCCTGATAAACACCTAATCATCATCTCGGGATTTTGCTATAGCGCGCACCTGTAGAAATCCATCAGATAAAGTTCTCAGGCTTAACCGCTAGATCGCTGTCTAACGCGAAGATTTATGTCGCAATCCTCTGAATCTCTAGCTCAATCAATCAGTTATCCATTATATCCCCAGCCTTCTCCTACCAGAAAGCCTCTTTCGCTCGGAAGATTGCCGCACAACACTCTCGGGAGTGGCTTATATCCTAAAAAGCAGGCTCGGGTTTGATTCTCTGGACAATTAACGGCATAGTGCTCACCTCAATTAT
>JBMTVV010000357.1:0-2542 GCA_049451755.1 Bdellovibrionota bacterium | reverse complement strand
CCCTTCCCTTCGATGACGGAGATTCGCTTAGACAACTCGCTCACTCAGGGCTCTTTTTTTGCATCTATAAAAAATTTGGAGGGCGCCACCGTGCAGAGCTCCCGGACAGTGAGTTACAAACAGTCGGACGGCTCCTCGCCCGCACTCACACTATTGCCCAACAAATACCGACGAGAACGAGGCTCACGCTCAATGCAGAAACATACGGAAGAGCGAACATGGAGCTTCTTCTTGAGTCACCGTTTATTCCAGAAGAGTCGAAGGCAAGCTATCGCAATGTCGTAGAACCAATTCTTCAAGTCGCCTCTCAACGGCTTCAAGCCTCTACTCTCATCCGAATTCACGGAGACTGCCACCTTGGGAATGTCTTATGGCAGGATGAGAGTCCCTTTCTCCTTGATTTCGATGACATGGTTTATGGCCCCGCGGTACAGGATATCTGGTTACTAAATCCCGGAAGAGACGAGGCCTCTCAAGAACGGCAAGACAAAGTCATAGAGGCGTACTGTGAGCTGCGCGATTTCCCGCATCAGGAGGTCTCACTCATTGAGCCACTGAGAGCTCTACGGATTATTCACTTTGAAGGATGGATTGCGAGGCGGTGGAACGACCCAATCTTCCAACGTACCTTTGAGCACTTTGGAACCCCTCTCTACTGGAGAGAGGAATTAGCTGCATTATATGAGATTTCAGACCTCCTTATGCGAGGAAGCTAATGCAGAAGAAAGAAAGAATATTGGTGAATAAAAGAGTGACCGGTATGATAGAAGAAAGGGAGACGCCCCACATGACACATCACAAGCTAACGGCGAAGAGCCCATTCGATGAAGCTCTCAAGCTGTTCATCATACTCAGCGTTATTGTCTCAGTCCTTCTTGGCTGTAATGACTCTCCCACTGAACCGTTGCCCGCTCTTACAGATCCTACCGGAAGATGGCTGATACAATTTACCGAACTCATTGATGAATGCGATGTCCTTGAGCCTGAGGACGAAGGACTGGGGTTTGTCTCAGAGCAGCTCGTCACCCAAAGTGGCGATGTCTATACCGTGGCTGGAGATGAGCTCGTTTTCGGATTCATTGATGGTACGATGAGAGCACCGAATTCTCTCGTTGCAGAAGATTCTCTGACTGGGGATATCTTTGGTGTTGGATTTTCATGCACCGTGTCAGAACGGCTTGCCTACAATGATATCACTGAAACGTCTGCAAATATCGTCTATGAGGTTGTTATCACCTGTGAAGATGGCACACGGTGTGACTCACTCTTTAGAGCGTACGGAGAACGAATCCAGGAAAACAGCTAACCTGAAGACAACGGAGCAGACGTGATCTAGAGACGCGAACCGCTATTTTCAGAATGAGCTTCGCCGAGTCCCCGAGCCTGACAAGCGCACTATTCTCAGAAATTCACTCTGCTCAGAAACTCACTGTACTCAGAAACTCACTGTACCGAGTACGGTATTACAATCACCGGTAGCGCTTAGCGCCACACTCGTTACTCCACTTACAGGAGTTGGTAACAGCACGAACGATGGAATGCCATTATAAATAGTATTCGCTACGAGCTCGGCACTATCCGTAATTTTTAGCTGACCGGCATAGCTTGTTCCTGTCGCCGACTGATTCTCATCGGTGACTGATACCGTCTCCCCAAAGGCCACTCCATTAAGGCAAACAGTGAGCTCCTGTGGTGCGTCATCTCGGACTCGAATCACAAGCTTTCCTATATTCGGAGTCACCTCACGACAAGCAGTTGCTCCCAGGGTATCGTCAGTAAAGGTAAACCTCTCACAAATTCGATTGGGATTTTCAGCAGCGTTTCCACACACGAGCGTACCGATCGCATTTTCAGCAACATTGGAATTGCAATTCGGGCTAATAACAACGGTTGCGCCTAGCGGATCAAAGTTAAGCCACCCGAGAACCTCCTGACGCCTTCCAGCAGAGAGTTCAATATCTCGACTTACAAGTATTAGCTCTCGTGAGCTCTTTAACTTCTTCTTTCTTCGCCGTTCCCTTCTTAACTGACGTGTCCGTTCATTCCACTTCTTACTCGTTGACTTTGCTGTTGTGGCACTCACACTTTTATTGATCAGAGATAGAGAGGGAAAGAATCGACTTGAGCCTGTAGAAAATGCTCCCGTCGGGGAGCTCTCAAGTGAACGACGGAGCTCATAGCTATAGAGCTCTCTATTCGAATCAAATTAGGCTTGAGCATCAACAGAGAGAGAACCGTAGATCTCTGAGTCTACTGCCGCGGCGAGCTCAACAGGTTGAAACGAGAACACCTTTGCATAACGATCCGTTCCCGTAACGCTACACGCTCGGTACCGCTTTGTGGTATCGAGCCCCTCTAGAGAGAGGTGGAATCTCGAAGCTCCTTCCGTCCCATAGCCTCCGGGCTCAAAGAAACCTTCAGCGGTTACACTCTCATTCCCAGCCGTCGGCTCAAGAGTACATACCTGACGCTCATCACTGAGATTACTAGCGACGACATCCGGATCATTAACGAACTTCCCGATACAAACATCCTTCCCAAA
>JBMTVV010000356.1:0-2552 GCA_049451755.1 Bdellovibrionota bacterium | reverse complement strand
GATCTGGCAAAACCCCAGTAATCAGGTACCACCATCTTTTTTTATGGACGTATCTTTAGAACAGGTTCAAACCAGTGAACAGTGGGAAGCCTATCACGCCCTGAGGCGAACAATCCTATTCGAACGCCGGGCTCAATTTGGCGTTTACGATGCTAATCATCCGGATGACCGCCGTGATAACCACCATCCCATGGTGCTTCGTTATGGAGATCAGTATGTAGGTGTCATTCGAATTGATCTGGACACAGAATCCGAAACCGCCTATTTCCGACGAGTGGCCATTGCTGAGGATCTTCAGCGAAAAGGTTTCGGTGCCCATTTGATGAGACTTGCGGAAGAGTTTGCGGCATCAAAGGGATTTAGTCGATTTGCCGCCAGTGTGGCAAAAGACGCGATCCCTTTTTATCAGAAACTAGGGTATCATTTCGCAGACGAAGAGAACTATCAAAAGCAGGATGATCCCTTAATGATCAAGGGATTGTCGGGCAATTAACAGTCAAGGTCTGTGAGCCCTCGACCTCTTGTTAATCTCCTCTCAGGGCTATCGTCCGGGCTCTCGCACACTCAGGGGCTGCAAAATCTGCGCAGTGCACCGCAGCAAATATCTATAACTAATTAAAATTACTTGAATAAATTACTATGAAAGTTTTTTACAAACTTTCCCCTGACCACTGAATCCTAAACAGTGTATGAGGTGAGGTAGTGGTGGCGCTCCCATTTCCGGGGATGTTCCACTGTGTGGTAACGAGCAATAAAGGTCCCCCTTTTCATGATAGATATCGCAGTCATCCTCTTTGGCCTCATCATCGGAAGTTTCCTTACTGTGTGTGTGTACCGAATTCCACTGGGGAGAGCCTCTGGAATTGAAGAGCTTATCGAGGAGCACTCAGAAGAAGAGGATGCAAATGACGGAGAAGACGACACCGTCCTGCTAAACTCCCCTCACTTCACTCAACCCGTTACCATTGCCTTTCCGCCACGTTCTTTTTGTCCACACTGTGGAGCGCAGCTCCGGTGGTATCACAATATCCCTTTCTTTAGTTACCTCTTCTTGCGTGGTAAATGTGCTTTTTGTCGGGAGGGAATCTCGTTTCAATACCCACTTATTGAGCTGCTTTCTGCCTTCTTTGCATGGCTCAGTTATTCCACATTCGATACGCCAACGGCTCTCGTTGCATATGCACTGTGTGCCGCGTTTATCGTTCTGAGTTTTATCGATATTGCATACTTCCTTCTGCCGAATGTAATTACCTACCCTGCGGCTCTCATCGGGCTTCTCATCGCACTCATACAGGGATACTTTCCGTTCATCGAGTCCCCGCCATTTGTGAGTGGAATTGATGAGGCCCTCATCGGCATTCTTGGTGGTGCAGGCTCGCTCCTGCTTATCTCACTCTTTTACACGTATGTACGAAAGAAGCAGGGACTTGGGCTTGGTGATGTGAAGCTCCTTGCGGTGACAGGTGCGTTTTTCGGCATTAATGGCGCTTTTTACACGATTTTTGTCGGGTCACTACTCGGCTCACTGCTCGGCATTACCCTTCTTCTTTTTGGCCGGGGAAAGTGGTCGTCGTACCTTCCTTTCGGCCCATATCTTGTTGCGGCAAACCTTCTCTATCTCTTTTACGCGGAGCGATTTGGGCTCCTCGTTGAAAAGCTTGCGGTACAGCAAATGGGAGGTGGGTAGCATGGCAGATCCAGAGGGAGCTGTTGCCATCTCAGATGAAGTGAAGAGCTCAGGGAGAGCGCTCTCTGTGCTCGTCGTTGATGATGATGAGCACATGCGGAGTTCGCTTAAGCTCAACCTCCAACTTGCTGGATACTACGTACAAGAAGCTGCACAGGCAGAAGCGGCGCTCGCACTTCTTTCCGTACAATCAGTAGACATCGTGCTCTGTGATCTCCAGATGCCCGGAGTGAACGGGATGGAGTTTATTGAGCAGTGCAAGGTGCAAAATCCAGATACCGCTGTGATTCTCATGACGGGATTTGGCAGTCATAGCCTTGCGATTGAGGCGATGCGTCTTGGAGCATATGACTACATTGCAAAGCCTTTTGAGGTGCAAGAACTCGTCTTTACACTCCGAAAAGTCGAAGAACGTGAGCAGCTCCGAATGGAGAATGCAGTGCTTCGGTCTGAGGTTGAAGGCCGTTACAGTTTCGGGAGCATCATCGCAAAGAGTAAGGGGATGCAGGAGGTTTTTGAGAAGGTAAAACGCTTATCTCAATTCAATACGACAGTGCTGGTCACGGGAAAATCCGGAACGGGTAAAGAGCTGCTTGCTCGGGCTATCCACCATAACTCACCCCGTCGCGGTGGTGCATTTATAGCGATTAACTGTGGTGCGATTCCTGAAGCGCTCATGGAGTCAGAGTTATTTGGACACCGAAAAGGGGCATTTACTGACGCTTCCCGTGATAAACGTGGCCTCTTTGAGGAGGCAGATGGAGGAACGCTCTTTCTCGATGAGATCGGTGAGATGCCCTCACACCTACAGGTAAAGCTTCTCCGCGCACTACAAGAGCAGCAGATTCGACGAGTCGGAGATGAA
>JBMTVV010000355.1:0-2555 GCA_049451755.1 Bdellovibrionota bacterium | reverse complement strand
GATGAAGTACAAACGTTTCTTATCGCCCAAGTCAGTTACTTGCCAGAGCGGGAAGAAGCATTTCAAGCAGGCCCCGTTTTAAGAGCTTTTTATGACCGGTTTCTCTTTGAGTGTGGTGTAACTCTTGATGGAGATCTTCTCGGAACTGCAATGGTGCACTTTTAAGGAATCTCAACTCCCCGTGGGATAAGACTATGTTGCGTATCTTCTTTCTTTTCTTATCACTTTTTTTCTTCGCCTCTAGTGCCTTTGCAAAAGAGGTGCAAGTCACAGTGAATGGTATGGTCTGCTCTCTCTGTGCGCACGGACTCAATAAGAAGTTCCTTGAGCATAGGAGTGTTGATCGCGTTGCTATTCGCTTTGAAGAGAAGCTCGTTGTCCTCTCTCTGAAAGAGGGTACAGAAATTACAGATGATGAAGTGAAACAGGTTGTTGAGTGGGCAGGATATGAGGTCGCAGCAATCACTCGAGAGAACAAGGTGCGAGAGGGCAAAGCTAACGAGTAACTGTGCGCCCCTCCTCTGGCCGAAGGCTCAGGAGGTCCTCTCCCTAAGGCAATCTGAGCGGATATACGTGCATTTTCCCCTCCTTTTAGCGTCAAATATACCTTTTCCCGGGAGAAAATGGGGCATTTCAGGAATTTCTTCCGTAAAAACGCGTTATTAAAAAGAGTGTTTTTTTTGTGTAAGTATAAGGTTTTCCCTACATTGGAGGACTACATAGCGTGAGCTTGCCTTGCCAAACGCAGAAAATATGGATTACTTAAACGCCGAGCATACCGGCTCAGATGGAGCCGAGGCTGAGGATTTCCTCTCTGATCGTGGTGATAACCGCCACAAATCAGCCGATCTATCTCGCGATCGGCTCCATAAGCTCTCATCTTATTTTAACCCTCCCCCAAAGCTGCCTGAAATCCCCCTCACCCCCGAATTCCCCATCCATCTCGTTACCACTCCCCGACAACTCCAAGCCCTCGTTCAAAAGCTAGAAGGAACATCGCTTTTTTCCACTCGATATGAAGACATATGGCAGGAACACTCAGGCGGAACATGTCAGTCTCATTCAAGTATCCCTGCCGTTATCTGGGCAGAGTTTGGAACGAGGAGTTCGGCAAGGAAAGGGTGAGACATATCTTATAGATCTCGTGACGCTACAGCGGTTCGAAGACGTAATGAAAGATGGCTCGCTGGAGTCGCTTCGCCATATTTTTGAAGACCCGCAAAAGGTGAAAGTGCTACACCACGGTGGATTCGAAAGAAAGCAACTTCAAAAACATGAGATTCAACTTGAGGGAGCTCTCGATACAGAGCGTTTGATGAGGACGATGCGGCCTGATGTAAAGAGCTACTCACTACAGTCATGCGTGCGTGAGATGCTCGGAGAAAACTTGAGCCGTGAAGAACTTCATACATCATGGAAGTCTCGCCCCCTGACGGAAGCTCAAATCGAGTCTGCAGCGCTTGATGCAGAAGTAACGCTTCGGCTCTACGAGAAGCTGTCGAGCATTGAAAAGAGAGCGACTCCTCCGCAACGTATGTTGCTCGGAACGTTGGTAAAAAGACTCGGCGAGACGAAGTCTGAACAGCAAATGATTCTTGATGACTATCCAGAGGCTCGAGATAGTCTCATGGAGTATCAGCAAGTCGCGAACGCGGTTCGAGAGCAACTACACCGCTTGCTCAGTGCGGAAGCTGAGCAAGGACTTGATCGGAACTATCGAGGACCAATGGGAGTCGCTGCCCAGAGCGTTACAGAGGTTGAGGTGGTAAATATCGAGAAGCTCCGCCACCTACTGCCCGAGAGCGCGGATGAACTGATAGAAAAAAAAGTAGTGAAAAAAGATCTCGAAGCGGCTCTTACCCAACTCGGTCGAAAAAAAGAACTGAATGCCATCTGGGAAGATATTCACCGAGACACTGGTGAATCTTCCACCCCTGTATTTCGGATTGTTCCGTTTCTCGCAGAGGATGCGATCCTACGAGACGTGAATGGAGGTGCGGGTTATCGATTATCCGCGGGTAAAAGAGAAGCTCCATCCCTGCTCGCAACGAAGCTCGGCTACATTCGTGAAGAAGAATCGAAGGAAATTCTCTTAGATCTACTACGTGAAGCAGAGCTTGCGCAGCTGCGCATTAAGCGCGAATCCGGGCTCGGTGAGAGGCTCGCCTACCTTGAAGCGAAGGTGCAAAAGTATTCAGAGCGAATCTGTGAGCGGCTTATTGAGCTTGCGGATGGCGCGTCGTCTGGTGGATATCGAAGTCAGCACGGCACAGCACGCTTTTCTGCGTATCCACTCAAAGAGTTGCAAGTAGAGTATTTCCGGAAGCAGTATCCAGAGCTTGCTGAGCAGTGCATTACAGAGCACGTTACAAAAGCAGGAGTGAGAGCTGTGCTAGCTGAACAGGGGAAAGACAGCGTTGCGGCTGAAGCGATTATCCAAGAAATATTCCAACCTACCGGCGAACGCAGACCTCCTCGAATCATTATTCGCCCGAAGTATGCTGAGTAACTACTCGGTGTATATCTCCACTACCGGTTAAAGACAGCCGGCGCAA
>JBMTVV010000354.1:0-2569 GCA_049451755.1 Bdellovibrionota bacterium | reverse complement strand
TGATCTCACCGAAATTTCATCATTAGGCCTAATGATGAAATTTCGGTGAGATCATTAAGAGAGAGTTTCGTCTCCTGAGGCTTCAACCATCAGTTAGAAAAAAATCTTGTAATGAGGACAAACGAATTATGATGTGCGTTCGCACCAGTCAATGAGGAACTAAAAAACTGAAATGTGCCCAGGGACAGGATCGAACTGCCGACACGAAGATTTTCAGTCTTCTGCTCTACCGACTGAGCTACCTGGGCATATATCTTTTTTTAAAAACCGATCCTGCCCTGGGACAGGATCACAGTGTCGTTGAACGCGCCTTCGGCACGATGCCGACACGAAGCCATTAAGTGTTTCAGTCTTCTGCTCTCATTGCTGAGCTAATTGGCGACTGAGCTACCTGGGCGTAAACACCCCGAATGATTATCACTGAGGGGTAAAAATGTCCATCCTTCAGGTTTTTTGGTGGTAAATTCGCTATTTCACCGGCGTTTGCGTGGCCATTCGACTTCCGCACAGTCTATCAGTCACGTCGAGAGTACCTCGTTTTACGAGTTGAGGGAGCGCCAGGAGCAGCTCGAGGATGACCGTTATTGGTGAGAGAATGTGCCGCAAGAGACATGCTGAGTACGGAAGCCTCCGTTCAAGGTTCGGATCGTAGAGCTCACAGTTCATGAGGAGCATCCCCAGCGAGCGGGTCTTCCCGAACATTACTGGGATGAAGGGATAGAGCAGAAAGCCTACAAGGAGACCTGATATTAGGTTCCCAATGCCATACGTCT
This sequence comes from Bdellovibrionota bacterium, assembly GCA_049451755.1. GTDB lineage: Bacteria > Bdellovibrionota_C > UBA2361 > UBA2361 > RFPC01 > RFPC01. The sequence continues at coordinate 1,796 of JBMTVV010000354.1, read as the reverse complement.
TAGCAATACCATGAAGTGGGGCTCCTGTATGAAATAGCTCTAGAAGCAGTGGTGAGTTCTCGCTTAGTCCAATCGCCACCGCTATTCCCGTTCCGGTGAGGAGCATTCCAGTTCCATCGAGAATTACTACAAGCAGTCGTTGTACGAGTGTTGCTGGTTCGGGCTTTGGATGTTTTTTCTGTCCACCAGAGAGTGCGCTTCCCCCTTTTAAAGAGAATACTTTTCTATGTAGCGTCTCTTCAACAACCTCAAGTTGTTTTTGTGCGGCCTTACTTTCAACGTGCCGTTCGGTGCTTTGGGTACCAGTCTCTTGAAATCGTAACTCAATAGAACTGTCCTCAAGTGCTCTCTGGGCAAGTGTGAAGAGGAGGTGAATAGCTTCTTCACGTTCGGCTCCCAGTGTCCCTGCTGGACTTATCTCCAGTTCTTCGATAGCTCGCTGTGAGAGTTCTTCTGTAGACTCATGAAAGAGTTTTGTCAGCGATGCTTCTTGTTGAGTCTGTGACTGACCGCACTGTTGGCAATGTGAGATTTCCAAAGAGAATTCGCGGTGGCAACATCTCCAAGTCTTCATGAGAGGGTCTCGCATAGCGCATTAACCATGGCGATTGCAGCAATAGCAGCCGTCTCCGAGCGAAGGATATTTTCTCCGAGGCGTACAGGAGAGAAGTGTTGAGTTGCTAGCCACTGTTCTTCCTTCGGTGAAAAGTCACCTTCTGGTCCTATGGCGATGGAGCTCATACGGCTCTCGGGCGAGCAGACTATCTCGGAGAGCCTTTTTGAGCCAGGCGATAGTGAACAGCAGAGCCTCGAACCAGGGGCGAGGCGTTCGAGTTCTTTTGCAAGAGATGCCTCCGTAAGGCAGATGTGTACTGATGGAATCGAGGCTCTCTTGCTTTGTTTAGCAGCAGCCTCGGCTATTTTAGAAAATCGCTCTGTTCGCCTAGCCGCTTCGTTTTCGTCTTTTAGCCGTAGGATGCTACGGGATGTTTGCCAGAGAATGATGGATTGTACGCCAAGCTCGGTTGCTTTTTCGATAACAAGCTCATTCTTCTTCCCTTTGCTCATCCCAAAGATAAGAGCCTGAACAGGAGGAGGCAGTATTACTGCTGAGGTGAGATGAAGCTCTTCGAGAATATCTACTCGTAGAGTCGTCGCTGGACTCTTTTTTAATACACCGAGGAAGGCTTTACTGTTCGATTTTTCATCTCCTTCCGGTGCGGAGTATGCAATGCGCACCTGCTCTCCGTCCTGTAGTCGAAGAACATGCTCGGCGTGATGCGTATCGGCGTCGCTTAAGGATACACAGTCCCCGACACGACACGGAGTATTGATAAAAAACTGTGGTAGTGAATTACTACTTTGAATGGCCACCTCGGATCAGCCGCTCTTCCAAGTATGCAATTTTGTCGAGACCAACGATTCGCTCCTGTTCAATAACAAATGTTGGAGTATCGAAGACTCCGAGCTTCTTGCCGCGCTTGTAAATGCCTTTTACCCGCTCTCTTGTGTCAGAGTTAGAGAGCTTACTTAAGAATTCTCCGAGGTCTACATCAAGCTCTTCGCAGAGCTCACTGAGGAATTCATCCTCGTTGGGGTTTGCTCCCAGTCCCCACCATCTGTGAGATACTTTGTAGTTGTACTCCATCTGGAATCCAAGGTCGCCAGCAACAACAGCTCCACGAGTCACTCGGCTTGGGTCGTATTCTTCCTGAGGCCAGTTTGAGGGGAATTCGAGAGGTATGTTGTGCTCTGCGGCATACCGTCTTGTGTCCTCGTAGAGGTACGAGAGCTTG
>JBMTVV010000353.1:0-2606 GCA_049451755.1 Bdellovibrionota bacterium | reverse complement strand
ATTACGTTTCGAATGAAAGTAATCCGAAAGCTATTGAGCTCGTGAGCCGCGAGAACCGTCAGATGCACGACTCGAAGGGAGTTGGTATGGAGACATTTCTCAGCGAACTCTATTGGAGAGGAGCAATCAAGATATCTCAACCCTTTGCAAACCGCATGTATGCGACGTTAAAGGAGAAGCTTCCACCAGAGAGTGATGGAATGAAGATTGTTGGTAGAGGTGTACATTCAGCTCCATTTTTTGTGCTCTTTGGGGCGGAGATGCCAGCAATTCTCTTAGAGCTTTTCTTTGCAACTCATCCTGACGATGCATTCCTGCTTTCGATGCCGAAGTTTCGTCACCAAGTCGTAAAGGCAATAGTTGCTGGAATAACTGCTGAGCTAGAGGGAGACCGTCAGTGACTGTCGATGATACGGTGATGAGGTGTAGCCTCTCAGCTGAGCGGTTCCAACTACTTGAGGTAGTTCAACGCCACGCGAGGATACAAGGTGTGACGTGCTACCTCATTGGAGGTGTCATAAGAGACCTGTTGCTCGATCGAGAGATACTCGAAGGTGATATTGATCTTGTTGTTGAGGGGGCTGTCTACAACTTAGTTGAATCAATTCAGGCAGAAATCGGGGGCACTGTTATCCCATATCGAGAATTTCTCACGGCAAAGCTCATCGATCTGAAGGGTTTCGGCGTGGTCTCTGAGTTGGATTTCGCGCAGGCTCGGAGAGAAATCTATGAAAAGCCAGGAGCACTACCAATTGTGCAATCGGCGAGTATTACGAGTGACCTTTCGCGAAGAGACTTCGCTGTGAATGCAATAGCGCTGCCTCTCAACGAATTCATACAAGGATATGAATCGAATCATGGTGAAGTACGGGTTGAACGGAACGTATTTGTTGATCCGAACGATGGATTTGGCGACTTGAGAAAACGTGAATTACGGATTCTCCATCCGGACAGCTTTATAGAAGATCCGACACGAATTATCCGAATGTGCCGCTATCAGGCACGTTTACAATTCTCGAGTACCTCTGAAACGAGAGAATCTGCCCGTAAGGCTTTGAATACCGAATGTTTTGCAACTATTACCACTCAAAGGCTTTGGAATGAGGTAAAAAAGTGTCTTGCTGAGAAGAGTCTAGCAACGCTCTTTCCGAATCTCTTTCAGATGGGAGTCTTTAATCCTGAAATGGGCTCTAGACTTCACGGACCGCCATCCGAAGAGATTGCGCGCTGCTATGGAGACAAGGCTGAACCCTTATCATTCATAGATCGGTTAGAGTTGTTCCATCTTATGGTCTTGTATGATCGTCTCAGTGATGAGGTTCAGTGGATAAGACAGGGAAGTGCTCGGAGTCCGTCGATAGCCGTTCCAACAAGCCTACGAGAGTATTTTGCCATGCTCGGAGTTGGAAAAAGGAAGCTCAAGGAACTTTTACTAGTGCTTCAGGATGTCGTTGTATGCGGGCCAGGGAAAGGGGCTGAGATGATACTTTTAGAAATGCTCATATCCGAGTACTCTAGAAGTCGACTGGAAAAAGGGAGAAGCGAAGAATGAAGCGCTCGAATCGAAGGAGAGAACCGTTACAGGGAGTCCGTACTCGTTGGGGGCTACGATTTGGAGTGAGTCATGCCGTAGTGCTCATCGGCTTGATTACAGGTGGATTACTAGCTGCCTTTTTTCTTGGGTTTCGGGTGGGAAAGAAAGAGCAGTTTGATGCGTATGCTTCGTTATCTCTTGAGCGGTTTCCGAGACTTCCGATTACGGAGGATGTTTCGTCTCGCGGTGTATCAGAGCGGTTAGTTGAAGAGGTATATGATAAGTTGCAGCGACCTCCGGCAACATCAGCTGAAGATAGTACATCGGCTGCAGAGCTAGAACTTAAGCCGGTGAAGATAGTCCCAATGCCCGAGATAGCAGAATTCGAAGAAAAGGAAGTACTGTCCGTTAGCGATGGTATTGAAGTCAAAGAGCGCGAGCTCATTTCCCCGGAACAACCTGAAGTTCAGACTGTGGAGCAAGGCTTAGAGAGGGTTCGAGAGGAAATGCAAGCGTCTCGTATTGGAGATCGCAAGAAGCGAACTGTGATGACGCTCGATCGCTTAGCGGCAGATGTAGATGCTAATGAGGCATCGAGCGATGTCTCCGGTGAGGAGAGAGAGGGGATGGTACAAGAGACGTCCGTTGATGGTCCCGCTGTGAAACTGAGGGCTCCGAATGTGAATGCAGTCAGTGCCTCGAGCCGGAATTATGATTCGCCCTCTGCGTCAGAATCTCTTCGGAGTGGATGGTATGTACAGCTTGCAGCATTTGAATCTAAGACAGAGGCTAACGAACTCCTCGCACTTCTGAGACAGAATGGTTTTCGAGATTCCTACATTCAGGAGGCAATCGTGAAGAAGAGGAGGTACTTTCGAGTACTTGTTGGACCCGAGGAGAATTCAGTTCTCGCCAAGCGACTGAAGGAGCAGCTTTTACGAGAGTCATACCTAATGAGAGAGCCGTATCAGGGATTCAAACCGTATTTGAAAAAAGTAGATTAACGACTTCTCTTATAGCGCTCTTTTGTACTTGAACACCTCTTGGTCATTTCTGGCATTGCCAACAACGG
>JBMTVV010000352.1:0-2609 GCA_049451755.1 Bdellovibrionota bacterium | reverse complement strand
CCAATAAAAATGGTGATGCTATCACGGTGTGAAGTGAGTAAAAACGCGATCACAATACCTGGAAAAACAGAGTGAGCAATAGCATCCCCCATAAGACTCTGTCGTCGGAGGATGAGATAGTTTCCGACTAGCCCGCATGCACATGAGGTAAGGATGGCTGTTAGGATAGGTGGTAGATCGATAGCGATAAACTCCCAGAGGCTCATACTTCCTCCCTTTGAGTTTGCTTCTTGCCTTCCGGCATTGCTGGTTCCTCAAGATTCTTTTCAAGTTTGCTGAGGATATCTGACGAGATGAAGTGCTCGACATAATCGGCGGACAGGTCGAGATGTGATTCGGGAAGCTCTGCATGTTCGGATAGGTACGCCTCCCAAAGTTGATGACTTCGTACCCTTTCTCTTGCAAGGGATAATCCTTTTTTCGTCAACCGTATCCCATCTCGGTCAAATTGACTCAGGCCACTAAAGGTCATGAGAATAGAAATCATCATTCGATAGAGGGGTGACCAATCGTTAGACACTGAGAGGCTCTTGTACAAGATAAGCACTCCCTCAAGAGAAGCGATGTCATTTCTTTCACCCATGTTTGGTTCGATTGCTTCTCGTAGCACGTGATCTCGAACGATTCTAAGGCGTAGCTTTGCTTGCGTTAGTAGCATTGCAAGGAGTCCACGCTTCGGGGCAAAGGTAAGGCTCAGAAGGAAAAAGGCGCCAGTGGTGAGAGTGATTACCGCGCCAGCAGGAAGTCTCGGAAGCAGTGCAGAGAGTGCTGAGCCGATGAAGCCACTGCATCCCCCAATGAGGGCGCTGACGGTAATCATAATCGATAAACGATCTGTCCAGTAGCGAGCAGCTGCAGGGGGAATAATTAAAAGAGAAACAATAAGGAGGACGCCTACTGCATGAAGTCCGGCTACGGTTACAAGGACGAGTAGTGCCATTATATACAGGTCAAGCCCCGCTACTGGCCATCCATTAGAGCGGGCAAATCCCTCATCAAAACAGAGTAGACGCATTTCTTTTAGTGGGAGTAGTGCGCCGAGAGTGACAATACCTGTAATCAGGAGGAGGAGCCTTGCATCGTCATAGTTAAGAGAGGCTGTTTGTCCAAAAATAAATTGATTTAGCCCACCTGACTCTACTGCTTCTTGTGCCTGTATGATGCTGATGAGAACTATTCCAAGCCCAAAAAAAGAGCTGAGCGTGGCTCCAATTGCAGTGTCTTCATGGATCCTTGAATGGTTCACAATCCATTGCACTACTAGTGCGCCAACGAGTCCTGTAATACTCGCACCAATGAGTAGGAGCGGGAGATTTTTTTCTCCTATCCCGATAAGGGTCCCAAAGAGAAATCCGAGTGCGAGCCCGGGAAGTGTGCAGTGGGCAATAGTATCAGCCATCAAAGCTCGCTTCCTCAGGATACTGATCGTTCCGATTACTCCACCGGCGATGCCAAGAAGAGAAGTACCGATGAGTACCAAATTTGTATTCATCCCTCCTTGGAAGGTGAGTACTGCGATGCACTCGTTCCAGAGTGTGTGAATCGCCTCGAAATTTCCGGTTACTATCGATTCCATAGAGGCTCTTATTTGCGAGTATCTTTCGGGAGTTTCTCCCCTCGAGTGGCACGGGCAAGGACATCGCCAACTTCATCAAGGAGGGCGAGTCTTCCACCGAATGTTTTTCGTAAATTTGCTTCGTTAAAAACCTCTGTTACTGCTCCTGCTGCAATCATGCGGGTATTAATCATAAGGACGTATTGAAAGTACTCTCGTACTGTTGAGAGATCGTGGTGGACTGCGATGACTGACTTTCCATCTTTCAGGAGTGATTGGAGAATATCGATGATAGCTTTTTCCGTCGTGGCATCAACTCCAGCAAACGGTTCATCCATGAAGTAGAGATCGGCCTCTTGTGCGAGAGCTCGTGCAAGGAACACCCGTTGTTGCTGCCCTCCCGAGAGTTGATTGATCTGCCGAGAGGCAAAATCTTCAAGCCCTACCTGAGCAAGGTAGTAGCGAGCAGCTTCCCAGTCAGACTTCTTAATCCTCCGTAGCCATCCAATCTGTCGGTATCGGCCCATACAGACAACTTCAAGTGCTGATATTGGGAAGTTCCAGTCAACGGATTCTCTTTGAGGAACATATCCGATGCGATGCTGTATCTCACGGTACGGTTTTCCCCAAAATTCAACGATACCTGTAGCTCGAGGAATGAGATCTAAACATGCTTTAATAAGTGTAGATTTGCCGGCCCCATTCGGGCCGACGATTGCCGTAAGTGCGCCCGGTGGGCAGTCAAACTCCATATCCCAGAGCACGGGTCTCTGGTCGTAGGCAACGGTCATTGAGTGAACAGAGAGAGGATTTGAAGAGCTATGCTCTGGTCGTGCTTCAAGAGACTCTGAGAGGCTACGTTTTCTCATTCGAAATTCTCCATTTCGTGTAATTCGACTCTTCCGCGCATAGCGGTAACGAAGGTGGTGATGTTGTGTCTCAGCATTCCGACGTAGGTTCCTTCTAGCGTGTGCTCCTTTCCCATAGCATCAGAAAAGAGCGTGCCTCCGAGAGCTACATGATGGCCATGTGCCTTACTCCCTTCGCGAATTGC
>JBMTVV010000351.1:0-2611 GCA_049451755.1 Bdellovibrionota bacterium | reverse complement strand
TTCTTGATGTCCCCGTCTTGATGTCCCCGGTCTTACGCTGTGAACTCTATCTCCAATCCGTCGTATGCGAGTTCGATACCAGCCGGAAGGTTTTTGCTCACCTCCTCATATTCAACCGTATGAGTCATGTGTAGTAGATATGTTTGCTCAAATCCAAGCGCTTGTGCGGTCTCAACTGCCTCAGGAATAGTAAAATGAGTCGCATGAGGCTCATATCTGAGACCATCAAGTAGGAGTACTCGCACGCCTTGCAACTGTTCCTTCGTCTCTTCCGGGATGCCGTTACAGTCGGTTGCGTAAGCAAGGTCGCCAATACGCCAACCTAAAATTGGCAATGCTCCATGATAGAGTCGTATTGGAAGAATCGATTGCCCTGCTATCTCAAAGGACACCCCGGGGGAGACCTCTTCAAGAGAGAGCTTCGCTAGGGCCCCTCCCTGATAGAGCGGATCCGGATCAAAAATGTAGTGAAAGGTCTGCTTGAGGCTTTCAAGTGTCTCTCGTGTTGAAAGGCAGGGGATTGGACTCTTTCGTTTAAAATTAAATACCCTCAGGTCGTCTGTTCCGAGTATGTGGTCCGCATGGGCGTGGGTATACAGCACGGCGTCTACCCTAACGAGTCCATGAGTCAGAGCCTGCAGGCGTAGGTCCGGACTAGCATCAATGAGAAGGACTTGGCCATTTGCTAAGGTGATAGCTGATGAGGTCCGCAGTCGGTGATTTTTTGGATTCTTTGAAGTACAGACGTGGCATGTGCATCCCGGAATAGGAACCCCAGTTGAGGTTCCGCATCCAAGCACCGTCAGTCTCGCTTTTTTCGAATTGCTCTCATTCATTGCTCAAGAATAGTACTGAAAATTCCATTGATGCGAAATGGAGATATGCAACGAGGTTCGGCTGATTCTCTTGAAGGAATCCGAGCAGTATGGGAGGATTTCTAAAGATATGGAGGTATGCCATGGCAGAGGATGAAGGCTTTAAGATAAAGGATAGGCGCCGATTTGATGAGTCTGGAAATCGTAAAGAGTTCGACGGTGATGCAGGTGATGCAAATGAACATGTTGCGTCAGCGGAGCCATCTCGGGGAGCAACTACTACAGATCGCGTGAAGAGGGAGTCTGGTGCTCCAGCTCAGGAGCAATTTGTTATGAAAGATTCTCCAGAGGACTCAGGTGCTCAGCTCCCTATAGACTATAGCTCATTTGTGCTATCTCTGGCGACGCAGGCTATGGTGCAACTAGGAGAGATGGATCCGCCTCCGGGAGTCGAGATCCCAAAGAATCGCCAAGCAGCAAAGCACTCCATCGATGTGTTAGAAATGCTGTCCGTAAAAACGCGTGGGAATCTTTCTGAGGCCGAGCAGCGTCTTACGGAAGAGATTCTACACAGCCTGCGAATAGGTTTCGTTCGCTCAAAGGATTCCTAGTGTTGGAGTTTGTGACGTTAAAGTTTTAGGTGTTCCTGACGCTATTTTTATTATTGTACAAGGGTAAGTGAATGATTAACCAAGCAAGAAGCACTACATTTGGTTGCTTATTTGGGTCTCTTTTTATCTACTCCATGTCGATATTCTCTGCTTATGCAGAGAGTAATAGTCTCTTTCGTGAACATGTGCCTGAATTTGGTGGCGCAAGGATTGAGCAATCACCCGATTTTTCAGCGCTTGCAAGGTATGCCCGTCGTGCTGTGGTTAATATCTCCTCTGAATCAGCCTCTATCGATGAAGAGGCATTAGACGATGACCAGCAGCAGGAAAATGAGGGGACATCTCCATTTCTTAGAAGAAATAATGAGCCTCCAAGCCGGTCTCTTGGTTCTGGTTTTTTTGTGAGTGAGACTGGTTTTATCGTTACGAATAATCATGTAATCGCAAATGGTGGAAAAATCGTCGTACGAATTCCAGATGATAAAGTTGAATATGACGCTGAGCTCGTAGGTGCCGATCCAAAAACGGATGTCGCTCTCATAAAAATCTCACCACCGGACTCAGTGGTAGCGCTTCCACTTGGCAACTCTGATGTACTGGAAATCGGGGAGTGGGTGATGGCAGTTGGAAATCAGTTTCAGTTGGGTCAAACGTTTACTGCCGGTATTGTGTCAGCAAAAAGTCGGAGGGTTCCAGCCCGTTCTGGCGGCCCGTACGATCAATTTATTCAGACTGATGCGGCGATTAACCCTGGTAGTTCAGGAGGCCCGCTCTTGAATACTCAGGGTCAGGTTGTCGGTATTAATACTGCTATCTTTAGTCCTGGTCGTCAGGGGTTCGGTGCTCCAGCTGCTGGCTTTAATATCGGTATCGGGTTTTCTGTCCCAGTAAACCTTGCAAAGAGTATCCTGTTACAGTTGAAGGAGAAGGGGCGAGTTACCCGGGGTCTGTTGGGTGTGATTATTCAGCCGGTTACCCTGGAAGTCCAAGAGGCGCTTAGTCTTTCTGATGCACGTGGTGCACTAGTAGCAGATGTGCTCGAAGATACTCCTGCTGCTGAGGTTGGTTTCGAGCGTGAAGATGTGATTATCAGCTTTGATGGAAAGAAAATTGAGGAGCATGATGACCTCCCGCTGATGGTAGCCAATACGGCAGTCGGAACGACTGTAACGGTGCAAGTCGTTC
>JBMTVV010000350.1:0-2617 GCA_049451755.1 Bdellovibrionota bacterium | reverse complement strand
CATCTCCATCTCAGTCGGAGCTACCATGTACTGCGAGAGCACTTCTGCTTCACTCACGTCCCGTGTTCCCGAGCGATTCCCCTCCATTTCCATAAACATGTAGCGGTAGGACAACATGAACTCTCCCTCCGCATGAGTATGATCACCCATAACTCCAATAGGTGCGTGTCCATCCGGACGTTCTTGTCCCCAGCTTTTTGAGCTTGATGTATCACTGAAGGCGAAGTTTGCCGGGATAATGAATGGGAAGCAAAGTACTAAGACGTAGGTGATGAAATGTTTTCTATCTAAGTCGCGATAAGACATATCGTTCTCCATAAACTGCAGGCTCGCCGCTAAGGTCCATTTGCATGCGCCGTATAGGTATCGCTTGGTACCTGTATTTGCAACGAAGTCTCAATTTTAGTGGATTTTTTAAGTTGATGAACATCTCGACGAGCGACATGACGGACTTGCAATATGACCGAAGACGATAGCCTCAGCGAGGAGTTCTTCTCTGATGGCAATGTATGTTTGTTCTATCGACTTCTCTAGTAGTTCTATTTCGTTTGCGAGGAGTCGGCTCCTTTCGTTACTCTTATCGAGCTCTGCTACTGTTGTCTCAAGTGCTTCACGTAGTTTCGTTGTTCTCTGATTAAAATCGCTTGCTGAAAGTGGAGGCAGCGGAAGTCCAAGTTCTCGGAGTGCTACCGCGAGCTCTTGAGGAGTCTCGGGAGGAATCGGTAGCTCGGGGAGGAGGGGGAGTCCCTGTAGGAAACCACTTCGATACAACTCTATCGAGTCTTCTTCAGAGTCCTCTCGTTTCGAAAGTTGCAAGAGTTCACGAAAATCATTTTTCAGGAGAGTAAGCCTGCTCCAGATTCCTTCCTCAGCACTTTCAATATTCTTAAGCTCACTTTGATGCCTAATAATCTTGTCTCGTTGTTCTAGTAGATCACTTATCTGAGAGAGAAGGTTCACTCCTTCGATATGCTCTGACAGGAGAAGAGCCAGTGGTTTTACCTCCTGAATTGTGAAGGGTTCCTGTTGAGGAGGTTCTTCTCGTAGGATAGTCCCTTGTTTCAGGGTGGAAAGGAGGGTGGTGACTTGGCTGAGGGTTGCTCCTTCCTTCTCTAACTGGTCTGCTCTTCGACGTGAGAAGGGCGTTCTTGGGAAGGGCACTAATGCGAGGAGATCCGTCGCTCGAAAAGAGGCCTTATATTCACGAATTGCCAGCTCAGAGCTTGTAAAATCTCCGCTCCTAATCGCTTCTCGAAAAGCCTCAATGCTAGCGCTACGTACCCGCTCTGAAGTGTTTCTCAGAGAGAGTGCAATCCCAGACGTGGTCCCGAGGACCACGAGCGTGCTCAGCAATAAGAGGACTGTTCTCTGTCTTTTTCTCATTGCTACTATTGAATACCGGTCGCTCGGTGGAGGCAAGCACGAGAATACACCCCCAAATAGAGGAGAACTATAAGCGCCCGTGAGCTTTATTTCCCCCCATGATTTGCTTATCGACCCCTGTTATTGGGATAATCCCCAAGTCGATATCAGGAGTTAGATTCTCATATGCGTACCGAATCTGTGGCTCGACCGAATTTCTCCTCTAACGAGGAGTTCGGTTATCACATGAGAAAACACTTTCCCTACTTTTCCATGAAAGAGAGGCAGGGTTCTGCATACCTTGACTCAGCAGCATCCGCTTTGAAGCTTGATGTGTGTGTTGAGCGTATGAGCAGGTATCTCGCGTATGAGCATGCGAATGTGCATCGAGGTGCGTATGAGCTGAGCATGGCAGCCTCCGAAAATTATTCCTTGGGGAGAGAGGCTGTTCGGTCATTTTGTAAGGTTCCTAGCTCTCACGAAGTGATTTTCACCTCAGGAGCAACAGAGAGTCTCAACGTAGTTGCTCGGGGTCTCGAAGAGAGTTTCCGGAGGAGTAGGAAGCCCATCCTTACCACCTTACTCGAACACCACAGCAACTTCATCCCGTGGCAACAGCTCGCCCAACAAACGGGCGCTCCATTTCTTGTAGCTGGAATCAACTCAGAAGCAGAGATACATCTCTCTGACTTCTATACGCACCTCAAGCAGGGTCGTCCTCGGATTGCTGCCTTTACTGCCATGTCGAATGCATTTGGGACGATAACTCCGGTAAAAGAGCTTGTTGAGGCATGTCGTGAAGTCGGATGTATTTCAGTGGTGGATGCCACCCAGAGTGTTGTGCATGGGAAGCTGAGTGTGGAAGAGCTGGGAGCTGATTTCATCGTGTTTTCGGCGCATAAGTTGTACGGTCCGACAGGACTCGGTGTTTTAATTGGCCGTAAGAACCTCCTTGATGAGCTCGAACCAAGTACGTTTGGAGGGGGGATGATTGGTGAGGTGACGGTAGAACGCACCACGTGGGCAGATATCCCTGCACGTTTTGAGGCTGGAACTCCACCAATCGCAGAGGTCATTAGTTTTACGGACACCCTTGAGAAACTTACAAATCTCCATGCAGATAATGACGTGGGTGAGGCAGAGCGTACATTGTATGAGTACGCAGTCGAGAAACTTTCTCGTTGTACTGGTGTGGAGCTTATTGGTCCTGTCGAGAGAGACCAGGAGTCAATTATTTCGTTTCTTGTTAACGGAG
>JBMTVV010000349.1:0-2617 GCA_049451755.1 Bdellovibrionota bacterium | reverse complement strand
CAATATCGCCAGCGAGAAACATAGACCTTCTCCTAAAAGACCCTCATTTACGAGCCGTATTATTCTCCACCAATAGTAAAAAGGAAATACAAACTCTACACCGATGCAGATTCATCAAAAGAATTGCTCCAATCGATTGGAGCAATTCCACGTTGCAATAACGAAGTATTCGCTTGTGAAAAATGTCGACATCCGAAAAATCCTCGATGTGCAGAGAGCGGAGACGGATGCGGTGCTACTAAGACTGTATGACGGGTCGTATCAATAATTGAACCTTTCTTTTGCGCATAGGCACCCCAAAGGAGGAAGACGAGCCCCTCACGTCGCTCATTGAGCTCAGCAATAATCCTATCAGTGAATCGTTCCCAGCCCTTATTTGCATGGGATCCTGCCTGTCCCGACTGAACGGTTAAGACAGAATTCAACAGTAAGACACCTTGGCGAGCCCATCCGTGTAAAGAGCCACTTTTAGGACGCTCTACTCCCACATCACTTTTCAACTCTTTGTAGATATTCTCTAGGGATGGCGGGAATGGAATGCCCGTGGGTACCGAGAAACAGAGTCCATGTGCTTGATTTGGTCCGTGGTAGGGATCTTGACCGAGAATAACGAGTTTTACCGCTTCAAACTCTGTGAGAGATAACGCCTGAAATACCTCGCCATTTCTCGGATATATTACCTTTCCTGACGCTCTTTCGTTCTCAACAAATGCAATGAGGTCAGAAAAATACCGCTTTTGCTTCTCCCCATGGAGCACTTCACGCCATGTAAGTATCTCTTGCCCTATCTCTTCCATTCTCTCTCAGTATCAATATTCTCGATTTTCCTCAATTTCCTCGAGCATCCGAATATAAGACTCAAAGCGGTACGGGGCGAGCCTTCCGTCCTCAATCGCACTTTTCACACCGCACTGCTGCTCTGCAATATGGCTACAATCAGAGAACTGACACTCCTGAGCAAACTGGAAAATATCCGGCATTCCTCTCTGAAGCTCTTGTCTCGACAGGTCACTGATACCAAAACTTTGGATCCCTGGAAGATCGACAATAAAAAGATCCGCCTTTTGCCCTGACGAGTCGCCATCTCCACCTTCACGGTAATGAAAGGCCTCCGCTTGGGAGGTTGTCTGGCGTCCCGAGCCAGACTTTTGACTGACCTCACGTGTGGGCCTTTGCGCCTGCGGCACGAGGCGATTCAATAGTGAGCTTTTACCGACACCAGAGACACCCACCAAGCTTACAACTTGCAATCCCGGCTCTCTTAGCCGCTGTAGAAACTCATCGACACCATTCTCACTTTTCGTACTCGTTAGTAGAACTTCAATACCAAGCTCTGAATACACCGAAATGAGATAATCACTATATTCACCAATACCGAGATCCGTTTTATTGACAACAAGACAGGTCGGTATCTCGGCCAGGGTAGCCACGCATAAAACTCGATCGATAAATCCTGGCTGAAACAGTTGGCCAACGGCAGTAACAATAAAAAGGAGATCAATGTTAGCAGAAAGATATTTTATTTTCTTTCCATAACGTCTCGTGAGGCAGTTCTTCCGCTCCGCATATCCTTCAATAAGATATTCCTCATTATCTCTTAGAAACCGCACTTGATCCCCCACCGTGATATCAAGTGCACGGGTCTTCACCGTCCCCACACGCTCTACCCCATGCCGGTCCATAAAATATACTTTCCGACGCGTAGTTGAAGTAACAAACGCGGTGGTATCATCGTTAATCCACGAAATAGGTGGTGTGAGAGGCGAGTATGTATCCATCAAGAATCGATAGGCAAAGGTTGATCTTGCAAGAGATAGTCACGCACAGATGAGATTATTTCAAGAAGACCACTCCCCAGCTCCCCCCAGGGCACAGAAACTCCATATGTCTCAATCAGAACAGAAATGACGGAAAAGATGATGGGAGCTATGAGAGCTGAAATAACTCCATTAATCTCTATGCCCGGAAGCACTTTTATCAGCAACCAAAAGATAACTGCATTAGCAAAAAGCAAGACAATTGCATGAAGCGAAAGGGAATCCGGAAATTGAAAGAATAGTGCAGCGCTCCAGACATAGGTATTTACGAAGGCGAGAGCTACCACAGCCAATACTGGACCAACAATACTTGTAATCTTCAGACCGGGCAACGTAAACGCTGTAACGACCATGGCCACTATCTGAAACAGCCACCGCTGGAAGGAGATGAATGTAAAGACCTCAACCATACTAAGTACATGTCTCACAAAAAGTATGGCAAGTGTACGGCGCTTTCGAAGCGTTTGCCACTGGATAGTTTCGGAAAAGGCGAAATGTCCACTGATACCACAGAGGTGGCGATTCCCCTCATATCTCACCTCAAATCTTCCAATAATATCTCTTAGGTGGGTAAATTATATGTGTTTCCCTAGAAATACGTGATGCGAATGGTTACATATACAGGAGTGGACTGACCATCGGGTCGTTAGAGGAATTTTTGAGACATGAGCAACCTTTTTTGGTACCGGCATACTCCCCATCATGGGGGTCCGAGGACTGGTAGTGGCGCACTCTCGCTCGTTTCACCAGGTGTCGTTTTTATTCTCTTCTCAATGCTCCTCTTCTTTGCTCCTCGGATA
>JBMTVV010000348.1:0-2637 GCA_049451755.1 Bdellovibrionota bacterium | reverse complement strand
ATCATAAAAGGTTCCTGAAATAAGTCCTCGTAGGGGGGTTAGAAACTTCTCCTCTTCTATGGCGGTCCAATCGTACCGAAATCGAGCTTCGGTAAGGTAGAAATCTGGTCGAAAAGTAGTATTAATCTCTGCTTTTCTTTGCTGTGAGAGCGAGTCATTGAGCACATGCTTCAACGAAATGGCTTTCCAAGCGAGTTTTGTTTGCCTCGGTGCGCGCTCTTGTAGGAGTGCGGTAGTTACCATTGAGTCACGGTAATCGAGAAACTCCAGTACCTGGGTGAGTGAGGCACCTTTGTCTCTCTTTTTGGGTGTGAGCAGGGGGTGCAAGGCGCTCTGGAAGCTCCGTAGTTCAAAGTTCGAACGAGGAAAGTCTTCCGTGGAGAGGAGAGATAGCAGTTGTGTCGTATCAATGCTTACTCGCTTAAGACGTTCTTGGATCTCCGATTTTTGAACATCCTCCCACGAATGCACTGCAAACTCTGGGGCGGCTGGTTTCGAGTCGAAAACCAGTTCCACCTGTGATGATTCCGTTATGCTTGTAATAGCTTGGCGAGCTCTAAGACCAACTTCCGCAACCTCGGGAGAGATTGTCTTTAGGTTTTCATCTGCTGCCTTCTCTGTGTTGGTCTCTGAAGAATTAGCTCGTTTGTCTTCGGTTGCTCTCGATGCGGTAGTACCCATGAGGTCTTCAATGGAATTACCCGTTGTGTGTACGCTTCGGGCAATTCTATGTTGATTGACGCGAAGTGTTTCAGAGAAGTGCTGTGGCTTTTGAGGGCGGATGCCCAGGAGCTCCGGAAGAAAAAGCGCAGCGCTCACCGCAATGAGGAGCCCTCCAATAATCAGAAGGTTCTTCCGAAATATGAATGAATCATTTTTTCCGTGTATGAGAGATGTCATCAAATCTTTCCGTCAACGTTTTTACATATTGGTATCGCTACCTTCAAAGTACGATACACCATGGATGGTCAATTATTTCGACCCAAAACCCGAAGACAACCAGATTGAATAAACCGGAATAAAAATGACGCGAGTAGAACCGCTGAACCAGCCCTCGCTACCTGTATTATGCGACACAGCGAATGGGATGTGACATGTTCACGAAAAAATATTTTTAAAGCAGTTATATCAGCGGGTTAGGGTGGGTTTTTGTCGATTGTTTCTATGAGGGTCTCCTCTTACTTGGGGTTTCCTGAATGCTTACCACAATAATTCTTTCCCTCGTGGTAGGGGTGACCATTGGAGAGGTCTATGGCATTCTATTCTCGTTCTTTTGTTTCCCTGTATGTCCCGGCCTCTGTGTTATCGCGTCTCCCTTCAGAGGTCTCCCGAACAGAGTGAGTAAGAGAGAGTTAATGATAATCCCCACTCTTCGGGAAAGAGGGGGCGTGTAGTTTTAAAAAGGCACTATGTCAGAATCGATTGAGAGTACTGCTATCAGGAATATCGCAATTATCGCTCACGTTGATCATGGGAAGACGACTCTCGTTGACCATCTGTTTCGACAGAGTGGCGCATTACAGAGAGGAGAGGATTCGGTTGAGCGAGTAATGGATAGCATGGATCTAGAGCGAGAGCGCGGTATTACCATCTCTGCAAAAAACTGCTCTGTCGACTGGAGAGATACAAAGATTAATATTCTTGATACGCCAGGTCACTCTGATTTTGGTGGAGAGGTGGAGCGCTCACTCAGCATGGTAGATGGCGTCGTCTTACTTGTTGATGCTGCGGAAGGGCCCCTCCCGCAGACGCGATTCGTGCTGAAGAAAGCCTTAGAGCTGCAGCTGGAGGTTATCGTATGTATCAATAAGATTGATCGCTCAGATGCTCGTCCTGAAGAGGTTCTCAACGAAGTGTACGATCTGTTCATTGATCTTGATGCAACGGAAGAGCAGATTGAATTTCCGGTACTATACCTTATTGCAAGGGATGGAGTTGCCAAAAGAAAGATAGAAGATCCTGATAGCAACTTGTCGCTGCTCCTCGATCAGATTCTTGAAACCATTCCGTCTCCTAAGGGAGATGTCACGAAGCCCTTTCAGATGTTGGTGGCAAACCTTGACTACAGCGACTACCTTGGGCGACTTGCCGTTGGAAGAGTCGTCCACGGTGAGGTGATGTTTCGACATCCACTTGTACGAATCGCTGCAGACGGAAGAGTATTGCCTCTGAAGGTGAGCTCGCTACAGGCCTATGCTGGAACACAAGTACAGCCGATTGATGTCGCTCGAGCGGGAGATATTATTCTACTTGCTGGTCTCGATGAGGTGGAAATTGGTGACACAATTTGTGATGCAGCACAGCCATCAGCACTTCCTCGCATCCATGTGGATCAGCCGACTATCGGGATGGTCTTCAGTGTGAACACGTCCCCCCTATCTGGTCGTGAGGGAAAGATTGTTCAGGGGCAGCGGATCCGGGAGCGTCTTCAGAAAGAAATGCTCTTTAATGTGAGTTTACAGGTCGATTTCGGAGATGGAGATGATTCATTTCTCGTTAAAGGTCGAGGGGAACTTCAGCTTGCAATTCTGATTGAAACCATGCGGAGAGAGGGATTTGAGCTCTCCATTGGGCGTCCTCAGGTCTTGTACCGAGAAGAAAATGGTCAGCAGCTAGAGCCGATTGAGCACTTACAAG
>JBMTVV010000347.1:0-2652 GCA_049451755.1 Bdellovibrionota bacterium | reverse complement strand
GGACATCAATTCTTGTAAGTCCCCTCATCTTTCAATTTGCAGCCACTCGACGGTGGCGGACCTTGAGGCCAAAGACTATACTTGAATATCTCGCTGCTCGCTCTGTAACGCGTCGGTATGCATTTGCTATCAAGTCAGAGCAACTTGAGCATACCCTTATATTTCGGGGGAGACTCCGTCACGAATCTGATCATGTATCAGAGCTTGATTCCGATGACATCCCTTCAGGACGCTCTGAGATAGATGTCTGGATCGCTCTCTTTCCAGATTGTGTCGTTGTTATCTCCGAACAGCGCGGAGGAGCAATATTAGAGTTTGGTCACCTCTTCAACTCGCGCTTCTCTATAGACTCCATTGCGGCGGATGGCAGGGAATACTCCTCGCAACTGAAAGTCTTTCTTGAGTACAACGATAGAACGTATGGCAAACACTCTGTCTGTCTCACGAGTCAACATGCGGCCGCACTCAACATTTTCGCAAAAAAGATGAAGGAGATCCTCACAAGAGCTACTACAAGCTCAAAAGAAGACACCGAGAGTGGTGCAGGCTCTTCGTTCTTTCAAGATGATGCTGCATACGATACGTTCAATTAGTGAATTGCGAACCTTTCTTCCTTTTCCATTCCAGAAAGATGTTTTAGAATCGGGGCGTGGCTGAGACGCTACTACTCAGCTCATAACAAAGGCTCTTCACTTTTCTCCGAGAATTATATGCGAGTACCATACCGAAGTCTTTCTCATCACGCCAAAAATCCTTTCCCGTCAGAAGTTGTCTGCTCGTCTCAACAGCGTGACTCGACGAAGTCATTATCTCGAAGCACTTGCAGAAGCACTCTTACACTCCTGAGTGTACTTGTATTCGTCGTTTTTCTTTCGCCCTACAAACTTCACAGTCTCGAGAATGATACTCTTGTTTTGTGGAACGAGATGCCTTTCTCGGTTGAGCTTACCTATGACTCTGAAAGAAACTCATTTTCTCTCGCGATAGCGGATACTTCTGATGCGTTCTTCTCGAGTAACAGCAATACGGCGCAACATCATCGAATCTCACTACGGCAGAGTGCACAATCGATTGCTCTTGTAGTGAAAAATTACGAGTCGACTGTTAAATATCACTCAGATCTTCCAGCACTCAGTCCACTTTCAGACATCTCACTATACGGCGAGAATGGAAAAACATTTGTCACTCTGAACTTTCGAGAAAATCACCGACCGCGGGTAAACTGGAATGAAGGTCTCAGACGACTACTGGTCGAACAAGGTGCGTATACAGCACCCCGCCACGCAAATACTCCCTCTCTGGAACCACATGCCTCTCTGGAACCACACGGCTCTCTCGAACCAACTGGACGAGCTGCACTACGAGTTGAAGAGCTAACAAATCCGATACAATTCGCCGGCAATGAAGATATTCGACCGAGCATCACTGACGAGCCCACACACTATGCGAGAACGCATCAGCCTGTGCAACGAGCTACCCAGCCCCAAAATAGTATCAGTTCGCGACGAGGAATCATGATTGAGCCGATCGTTGCTCCAGTAAAAGAAAGGGACCTTGAAGAGCGTACACTTCCCCCTCTTTACATGAAGCAACCTTTGACCACGAAGCCTCCGGTGCTATCAAACTCTGCTCCCTTGATAACACCGCAACTACTAAGCCGAACGGACGCTGTTGCTCTTCCGCCACAGCTCTCTTCTCGCAATTCCATGCCATCATATCTTGCTACACCAGAAGTAACATCACCGTACTCAGCCTCACCACAGAATGGTCGCCCGCCGTTAGAACCAAGAGTATTGGTACGGGATTTACTCTCTGGGGAAGCCACAGATGTACCCCCGGCTCAGAGCCAACGAGTAGCTCCAGTAGCGGCCGCACCAGAAGCCGCACTCACTCCGACTGAAGCCAACATACAACGTGAGCAGGAAATGGTAGCTCGCAACAGCATCACCTCACCACGAGTTGTCTCACCACCTTCGACACTGCTCAAGAAGCCCTCCCATAATGCCACTGGCACAGTACCGACACGGATACCAGCACAGAGAAATACCGTGGCCGCGCACCTCCAGATCCTCACTCGCATTACATTCGGCACCTCTCCGGAAGAGCCTACCTTGCGTCTCGAAACTACCCAGTGGCCTGAATACCAGATTCAACAGATCTCATCCACGCATCTGATCGTAACGCTGAAAGGAGCGCGGCTCGGTGATTCCAGCTTAGAACTCCCATCGTATGCTCCGATGAATAGCTCAGCGGTGCTCTATGCCAAAGCCCGTCAGAGAGGGAGCGACTTACAGATTGATATTTTTATGGAAGAAGGCTCACCTCGCCTCGTATCTCAAGCGAGAGAAAATGCTCTGATCTTCTCGGTTCAGTAAGAGGGTTGCTCCAGAGGTGGAGCAAGAGAAACTGTACTCAAATAGGCGGATTAGAGGCACTACCAAATATAGAGCCTTTCGAGATGTGTACCGTATAAGTGACTTCAGAGACGGTGCTCGAAACCTCTGGGCAAGCTAAAGAAGCTAAAAGCACTTCCTCTCAAAAACAACAATGGCTGGGGAACCCACGCAAAGAGAGGGGAAGGCTTCCTCCCCTCTCCCTAGTATGCGCCCTTTTAGTATGCGTACGAGTCTTGTGAGCGTTGGCGCTTCAACT
>JBMTVV010000346.1:0-2657 GCA_049451755.1 Bdellovibrionota bacterium | reverse complement strand
CAGATGAGCGCGGATACATTAAGGTAAATGCAGCCTATCAAACCTCGGTACCACACATTTATGCTGTAGGAGATGTTGTTGGCTCACCTGCACTTGCCTCCACTGCACTAGAGCAAGGTCGCATGGCGAGTTGTCATGCATTTGGACTACCTGAAATCGAAACGCCTCAAATTCTTCCCTTTGGAATTTTTACAGTTCCCGAGATAGGAACTGTTGGCGAAAACGAACAACAACTGAGCGAAAAGAAGGTACCGTATGAAATCGGAATCGCTCGCTACAGTGAGGTTGATAAGGGGCGAATTGTCGGTGATACCACTGGTGTACTTAAACTATTATTTCACCGGCATACGCGAAAAGTGCTCGGAGTCCATATGATCGGACATGAAGCAACTGAGCACATCCACTTCGGACAGCTCATTATCGCATTTGAAGGTACTATTGACCACATCGTTCACAATATCTTTAACTATCCGAGCATCTGTCAGGCCTATAAAACTGCAGCACTTGACGGTCTCAATAAAGTTATCGCGACCCAAAACCTTCCAGATGAATACCGGGATAAAGAGGCTATACGCCCTCTTATGAACTAGCTCTCGTGCTCAGGAGGTTCTCTGGGTTTTCCCCTCTTCGTGCTAATCTTGTGGATAGCTATAAAAGACTCATCAAACGTTTCATCAACTCACCTCTATGACTCTGTTCTCTCTTTCCAAAACAGAAGATAGCACCTCACTCAGTTCTTGGAGCTCCATTCAAGGGTGCTTGATTCCCGCTACCGCGCGATTGCTCTCTCTCGTAACACTTCTGATCCTGTCTATGGTGATACTCGGATGTAGTGTGAAGCCACCCTCTCTAGATACTCCGTGCCAGGACCTTCCTTACTATACAAAGCTTGTAAGCTCTCAACTTCATCAAACAGTAAAAGAGGTACCTGTATGCATGACCTACGAAAGAGCGCAGTATGAGAAGAGGCTATTCGAGATCCTCAAGCATGAGGCCTCATCCGAGGAGTTACTGCACGAGAGGATCATGCTGGAACACATCGCTCTCATTCCTAAAACCTACGACTATGAAAACTGTATTTTCTCGGCCTTTCTACGACTCGCTATAGCGGTTTACTCTCCCTCAGAACGTGCCGTGGTCCTTCCCGGCTGGGAATCCATCTCCTCTCCAATACTCCTTCATGAAGTGGTGCATCATCTACAAAATGAGCAACTCGATATAACCTCACTGGCACTACTCCGAGGCTTCTTTCATGACTCAGCGCTCGCTATCGGTGCTCTTTTAGAAGGTGATGCTGAGTTCATCACGCAACAGGTTATTCGTCGTTACCCGCAACAACTCCTTCCAGACTCTACTAGACAGACTGTATTCGCTGACTCTAGGGAAGAGTCAGAAAGGTGCCGAGTTCCCTCTACACTCAAAGAGCTCTTTGCAGCTCAATACCGTTACGGGGTCGCCTTCTGGAAACATTTAGCAACATACGCTCCACAGATACAGCGAAGAGTAGTCCTTGAGCATCCCCCACTACAAACTCGTTTCATCGTGCATCCTGATAAGTATCTATACTCGATATTTCCCTCCGAAGTAGGTGAACAGAACAATAACCGATGCTCTCGTTCAGTTGGTGAGCTTATGCTTCGAACCAGTCTCTCCCAATTTTTTGACGATGCGTATGCACGCCGTATAGCAGAGGGACTCATATATGACTGTTTTCAAGTAAATGCAGTTGATGCATCACAGGTGCGAGTTCAGTGGACGACTCAATGGGAGCGAGAAGAAGATGCTAAAGAGTTTCTTATTCTACTCAGTGCTATTCGTAACCAGAGAGTAGATGCCTTTCCAGGCAAAGCGAACCGGCGGGGAACGGAGGTAGTATATACCTTCATGAACGAGTGAAATGGAGAGAATACTAGAGGGCTACTCTCCATGCTGTCTTCGCGTACTCTCTTGCTACGGGAGCCTTTCTTAGCAATACGTCGAGCACATCAGCAGCTCGATCGAACTTCTTACAGATAGCTTCTAGCTCATGCACGAGACGACCTACGGTGTGTGGGATCCACTGCTCATACTTCGTGCGTCCATCTTCAAACGCAAGTTTTGCAAATCGTCCTGCGACACGCATATCCCAGTGGACCGCATACTCACAGTAAAGCGGGCGTAGTTGAGCAGCTCTCGGCAACTTTTTCAGCGCGTACTCGAAGAGCTCTTTGTGGAGTGGCTGCTCAAGATGGCGGGCCATATCCCGATCACACAGAATTGCATGAAGATCACGAGCTGGTGACTCAAGACAAGCATCCTGAAAATCAATAAGAGCCAATGCATCACTATCGCGCACATGCACATTATAGCCGGTAAAGTCATAGTGACAGCATACGCTCGGATGAGACGATATCTCCTCACTCAAGTGACAAGCAAACTCTTCAAATATTTCGTGCTCACTTGCCGTTAATCGAGACTCACGCAAATAAAACTGAGAAAGTTCTAATGGGCCTTTCCTAAGCTGTTCAAATTGTGGCTTTCGCTCTTGGAGAAGCGACAATGGCGCACCTTCTTCCGTACATGGAATACTCTGTATACGAGCAAGCACATCTATCGTCTCCATCATGAAACGACGCTTTTCCTCAAGTGGAACTTCACGAGAGGCTATCAACCCAGAG